>CAZCHB010000013.1:15727-17395 GCA_964498235.1 uncultured Planctomycetales bacterium | reverse complement strand
CAAAATTATTAAGAAACAAATTGATCCTCTCCTCAACAATTAATCCATACCTTTGCCGCTCAATTCTTAGCCAAGAATCATTAAAATCAATTAAAGCATATTCAACGCTTGCCGGCAGTTTAAAACTTGACTTAACATTTAATTCAGACTTAAGCATAGCTTTACTATCCTGAAAAGCATCGGAATAAATCATATGAAAAGAATACAGCTCCGCTCTAGTTGAAAGCGGAGCCAAAAACTCAAAAGTTGCGATGACCGAAGCATTCTCAGGAATTTTTTTAAGCATGGCCCATCTTACCTTCACACTTTCATCACTTGAAATGTTCCACCTAACCTTAAAATCAGGCCAATATGGCTTTAAGCCAAGAATAAAAACAATAAAAAGAATAAACAACAAGAAATTCTTAAATATTTTATTTTTAAATCTATGATTAAATTCACTCAACGACTCAATAAACGCAATAAAAATAAATGAGATCATGGTAGGCGCATAATGATAAAAAATAGTATGCTCAGGCGGATGTATCGATAAACAGTGCTGTAAAATTAATGGAATAATAGGAACCAGATATAGCGGTGCTAACAAGACTGGTATCAATAAAATGTTAAATAGGTCAAGTATATAGACCGCATTAATCTTAGTAAATAATGATGAAAAAACCGCCTCCGGCTTCAAAAATGGGCTAAGGATGACATCTAGCGTGCTATTGCCAAGCTGTGCGTACCTAACTGTAAACGAATGGTGGTCAAGGCCTCTGTATCCAGGCACAAGAATTAAACTTAAATAAAGAAATAGGATTAAACAAAACAGAGCATAGACAATTAAAATCCCGCGCGTTTTCCGATCTGCTGAAAATACCGCACATAAGGTCATTAAGAACGAGACCAGGCACATATTTTCTTTAATCAACATCAGCAATAAGGAACAACCGATAAACGATTTGAACTGACGGTTCTTTAGGGCAATAAACGACAAAAAAATGATCGGCGGGGCAAAACTTTCAGGGTTAAATTCGTAAATAAGCCCAAACACATTCCCCGGAAAACAAAAGTAAACAAAAACAAGGAAGAATCCCCAAACGGCAGGAATTTTATTAAGTGAATATTTATACAAGAAATATCCTGCCAAGATAAAAGCTAATAATTTCAAGAAAAGCAGTGTTCCAGGAGATTGAAATAGATAAAACAGAGGTAAAATTAAAAACGTAAAAAAATATGAATGATCACCAAAATAATTTATTCCCACCAAAGGAACAAACTGTCGGCCATGGATTAATTGCCATGCTCCTTGCGTAAAAAACGCAAGGTCCCAGTCGTAATACCCAAAAGAATAAAACTTAAGAAATATAATGTATGCAAAAATGACGGAAAACAAAAGACAGATTAATATAATGGGGAAATTACGTTGATTGGGCTTCAATGATAGCATGGGCAACGGCGTAATCTTTGGAATGAGAAATGGTCAAATGAATCTTATGCAAAAAATTATTCTTAGTAAAAATACAATATGGTTTTCCGCTTTTGTCATTCTGGATATTCAAATCAAGCCATCTAACTTTCTTGTCACCTAAGGCTTTATATAGCGCTTCTTTCGCCGCGAAACGCCCTGCATAATGCGCGTAAGGAAATTTATATTTCTTAGCGTATTTTAGCTCATCAGGGGTATAA
>CAZCHB010000013.1:8568-15717 GCA_964498235.1 uncultured Planctomycetales bacterium | reverse complement strand
GCTCGATCGCTTGTTTGATACGGCCAATTTCAATAATATCAACACCGACACCCAAAATCATCGCAGCAATAAAACCATTTCTTTAACCGCCCTATCTAATCCAACAAATACAGCCCGAGAAATAATGGAATGCCCGATATTTAATTCATTCATCCCCTCAATTTTTGCAATTGGACGCACATTATCATAATTTAAACCATGCCCCGCGTTAACTATCATGCCTTTTTTACAAGCAAATTCAGTCATCAACATTATTTTCCTCAGGTCAGCCTCAGCTTGCCGGTTAGCAAAATTCTTGGCATATGCGCCCGTATGAAACTCAAGCATACGGATACCGATATCATAACTGGCTAAAATTTGTTTTTTATCCGGCGCGATAAAAACACTGATTTCTGTGCCATTCTTTCTTAAACGCTCAGATGCTCTTTTTAACTTAGACATACTAAGCATCACATCCAAACCACCCTCTGTCGTAATTTCTTGACGGCGCTCTGGAACAATGGTCACTTGATGAGGCTTAAGGGCAGATGCAATATCAACAATATCAGGATACAAAGACATTTCTAGATTAAAACGGGTCTTGATTGCTTTTTTAAGGACTAAAACATCGCGGTCTTGGATATGACGCCTGTCTTCCCGCAGATGGGCAACAATGCTATGCGCGCCGGATTTCTCACAAATAAGAGCAGCCATGACAGGATCGGGGTCTTCCTCCCTGCGGGCCTGACGTATCGTTGCTACATGATCAATGTTAACGCCCAGCTTAACCATTGTTAAGACCCAATGCCCTTAACATAAACCCAGGTAACAGCCGCTAACAGCAAGGCTATAATCTTTAGAATTAAATTGGATTTAAACCACTTTTTCATCAATTTCCCGTTTCGAGCGTGTTGGGGCAATAATGTCTTTAACTAGCTCACAAAAATGTTCTTGATTATTTGCTTCAATAAACCTGCCTTCATAGGCCAAATTAACCGCACCTGTTTGCTCAGAAACAAGCAGTACAACAGCATCCGTTTGCTCACTTAAACCTAAGGCCGCTCTATGACGAGTACCCACCATTTTACTTACTGAAGGATTTTCAGATAATGGAAATAAACAAGATGAAGAGGCAATACGTTCACTTCTGATAATAACGCCGCCATCATGCAATGGTGATGAATTAATAAATAAACTCTGTAATAGCGGGGATGAAACCTTGGCATCCAGCGTGACACCGCTTTCAATATATAAATTTAATTTCATCTCACGTTCAATAGCAATCAGACAGCCTGTCTTGTTCCTGGATAATTTATAAATAGCATCTGATATCTCACCTATCAAGGTATCTAACTCAACTTCACCCAATGATATGTTAAATAAATGCTGTTGACCCAACCGAGCCAAACCTGAACGAAGTTCATGCTGAAAAATAACAACGATGACAATAATCCATATTGAAAAGAAATTTCTCAATAACCAGTTTAAGACTTCGAAACCGCATACTTGAGAAACTAATAAAGCAATCATTAAATAGGCAATCCCTTTTAAAACTTGAAACGCGCGGGTACCTTGAAAAAACAAAAGGACATGGTAATACACCACCCAAAGGATGATAATTTCCATCAACGACTTACCTACAGCCCATATAGAAAAGTTTAAATCCATGATGATTAACCTATTATCGCATCGGAAACTTGAACAACCTGTTTCATTGCTTTTACATTATGAACCCTGACGATAGAAGCACCCTTGCTGATGCCTACTGCAACGCTAGCCGCTGTCCCCCAATCACGATGATCCACCGTTGCGTCTAATATCCGGCCAATAAATGACTTACGCGAAGTTCCAATAAGCACCGGCATGCCAAGCACTTTAAATTCATTTAATCGACGCAGAATTTCAAGATTTCCTTCCAAGTCCTTTGCAAAACCAATACCCGGATCTACTATGATTCTATCTTTTTTTATTCCGTTTTCCAAACAAAATTCAATACTTAACGCAAGATCCTTAATTATCTCTTTTATCAAATGCCCATATACTGTTTTTTTCTGCATCGTAGGGGGTGTTCCCCTCATATGCATTAACACAATTCCTGCCTGATGGCGTGCAACGGCTTTAATCATTGATTTTGGAACTTTAACACCTTTAATAGTATTAACTAGGCTTGCCCCCGCCTCTAATGCTTCTATTGCGACTGCCGGCTTATAGGTGTCAACCGAAATTGGTACCCTGCAATTAGGACTTAATAAGCGAATCGTTGGGATAACGCGCTTTATCTCTTCACTGATTGAGATTTTATCGGCTCCAGGACGAGTTGATTCCCCGCCGATATCAATAATATCAGCGCCGTCGTCAATTAATTGATTAGCAAACCGAAAATGAGACTTAGGATTAATAGAATATTTAAAACGGCCGTCTTGACTGAAAGAATCGGGGGTTAAATTCATAACCCCCATGATCTGTGTCTTTTTACTGATATCTAGCGCAAACTGCCTTAGTCTAAGCACTTCATTAGACGGCATCAGTATGGAAATCCGACTTGTGTTCAGGAATGTTTAGCAATAAACGTGCTTCTTCAATATCCAGCGTTTCTTTTTCAATGAGTCGTTTAGCTAAAAGATCCATTTTATCCCGATGTTGAAGCAGTAAGGACTTCGCCCGCTCATACGCTTCATGAACCAAGGCATGGATTTCAGCATCAATTTTTTTTGCCGTTTCTTCACTGTAATTCTTTTCATGAAACAGATCACGTCCCAAAAACATCGGCTGCTGCTGTTCACCAAACGCCAGCTTATCTAACTTATCACTCATCCCGTAAGCACAAACCATGTTACGCGCTATCTGTGATACTTTTTGTAAATCATTAGAAACACCAGTAGTAGTATCATTCATATAAATTTCTTCACCAACCATGCCGCCCAATAACACTGTCATAATACCTTTAAGGTCTTTTTTAGACATATAATGTTTATCTTCCTTAGGGGGCGTTAGCGTATACCCTCCTGCCATCCCTCGGGGAATAATAGATACCTTGGTAAAGGTATCTACTTCATCTATCAACATAGATAACAAGGCATGCCCGGCTTCATGATACGCTGTCATCTCTTTTTCTTTCTTAGATGTCACATGGCTTTTCTTTTCAGGCCCCATGGTGACACGCTCAACCGCGGCCAACATTTCTTGCATGCCGACAGTATCTTTGTTATGCCGCGCGGCTAAAAGGGCCGCTTCATTACAAACATTAGCTAAATCTGCTCCTGAAAAATATACCGTCAATTGCGAAATACGGCGCAAATTAACATCAGTTCCTAATTTAATATTTTTGACATGAACCTTTAAAATACCTTCACGGCCGTTAATATCCGGAAGCCCAACAACAATTTGGCGGTCAAAACGGCCGGGACGTAAAAGGGCTGGATCTAAAGTATCAGGACGATTCGTTGCAGCTATTAAAATTAAACCGCTCACTGAATTAAATCCATCCATTTCAACCAGCAAAGCATTTAACGTTTGTTCGCGCTCATCATTCCCACCGCCAATACCCGCAAAACGCTGACGGCCTACCGCATCAATTTCGTCAATAAAAATAATAGACCCCTTGCCTGATTTCTTAGCCGCGGCGCGTCCTTGTTCAAACAAGTCGCGTACACGTGATGCGCCAACTCCGACAAACATTTCAACGAAATCAGAACCAGACAATGAAAAGAAGGGAACCCCTGCCTCGCCAGCTACTGCCTTAGCTAACAATGTTTTTCCCGTTCCCGGAGGCCCTACCAACAAGACACCTTTAGGAATCTTTCCACCTAAGCGCTCAAATTTCTTCGGCTCTTTTAAAAACTCAATAACTTCCTGAAGTTCTTCTTTTGCTTCATCAACACCAGCCACATCGCTAAAAGTTATCTTACCCCCGCCGCTGACCTGCGCCCTGGATTTACCAAAAGCCCAAATTTTATTTCCCATTTGTGAACCGCGCATTGACACAAACCAAATTAAGCCGAAAATAAAAACAAATGGAATTAATTGAAAAAATAACTGGCTCCAAAATAATTCCGGCGGAACAACGGAAAATTCTTTGACATTATCCCTCATAGTCTTAATTAAATCTTCATCCCGTTGAGGAATATTTAATTTAAACTCCGTGCCATCAGTTAAAACACCTTTAACTGAATTCTCTGGCCCTTCCGAAAGCTCCAGTTTTTTAATCACTGGCGTTTCAAGATTTTCTTTAACCATTGAATAAAATTCGCTATATGTAAACGTCTTAACCTTCAAGGCATTTTTAGATTCCTGCTGGAGCATAATCATGATAAATACAACCCCAAGCAAGATCCAAAACATCATATTGCCATTAGGCTTTCCTTCAGGCTTTGGTTTGGGCATTGGATTCGTTGGCTGTGCCATATAAACTCGCTTTCCTTAAAATATTAGGTATTCATTAACTTAATTTTTTATATCAACAACCTGACGGTTAGACTTAACACCATCAACGTAGGTATCAATATACGCTAAATTACCGTCTTTTTTATAAAGACGGACATTCCCATTTAATTTACCATTGCTATACACTTCTTCCGTCATCATTTCACCTGTATTATAAAACGATTTACTTATCCCATTTTCATGACCATTGATCATTTCCCATTCCTGCTTCTTTGAACCATTATCATAATATTCGGTCATAGCGCCACTCTTTTCCCCATTTTTAAAAGTTACCTCCATCCATAAATAACCCTCTTTAGCAAATTCTTTAGCTACACCATCCTTCATATCATTATTATAGGTCCACTCAATCCATATTTTCCCACTATCGCGGTATTCACGGCAAAGACCATTTTTCCGCCCATCATAATAATTACATTCGCTTTTGAGGCTGCCATTAGGATAAAACTCTTTGGTGATGCCATCGAACTGATTGTTTTTATACTGAGCATCAATTAATAGTTTCCCATCAACGGAATATTTCTTATTTACACCATCAATGTTTCCATCTTTAAAGGCCATTTCCCATTCAACTTGGCCGTTAGGATGAAAAGTTTTTGACACGCCATCCTTTTGATCAAGCTTATATGCCCATACTGCGTATAATGAACCGTCATCCGCATACTCTTTAGCAATCCCGTCAATATGGTCATCAACATAATTAATCTCATTTTTCAAGATGCCATTTTCTTTATACTCCCTAGTCAGACCGTTTAATTTTCCATTCCTAAAATTCATAGCCATTTTTAAATTACCATTAGGATAAAAATACTGGTTTAAGCCATCAAGTGCGTCTAGTTTATAGCTTTCAATACTCTTTAATATCTCGTTTGGGTAATATTCCCTGGCACTGCCTTGAAGCTGTCCATTAGCATAATTTTTCTCAAAAAACAATGAACCATCTTCATAGTACGACTTCATCGTACCGTTTAATTGGCCGTCTTTATAACTGCCGACACTAAGCAAATTACCGTTAGGATAATATTCACGAAAAGGGCCGGATAATTTACCGTTACGGTAAGTTTTCTCAGATTTTGGTGCGCCATTATCAAAGGATTGTTTAATAACCCCATCTTGAACTTGATCATCATCAGCCATAACAGGAATGGATGATAATAATATAACAGCGAATATAGAAACAAGTTTCTTAATCATCATCTAAATTCTAGGAATTCTTTAAGTTTAACAACCTTAACCGACCGGGGACAATCAACAGCCGCGTTAATAGGACGATGCTTAATTAGATCTTCAATCTCTTCAATATGCGCAAAGGTTAATTGACTGCTATCTTTATTTAGCAACCCAAAAACATGCCTTAAAATCATCCTCTGCATAGCAGGATGCTCAGCATTATACAATTTGAGTCTTATTCTAACTCTTCCTTGCAACTTAACAAGAATTTCTTTAATCCTTTGCAATAAAAGCTCTTGCAGGAAATGATAATCTTCTGTCGATATTCTTGCTAAATCTAAAAGCACCTCATTAATCCTGGGATTGAAATTATTTTTAAGCAGCGGGAGCAACTTAATCCTCACCTTATTACGGAAAAATTTTGTCTGACGATTTGTTGCGTCGACACAATAGCCTAGCTTATGTTGAACAAGATAGGCTAATATCTCTTTACGCGAAACATCTAAAAAAGGACGTATAAATATTACGCCGTTAATTTCCCGCTGAGGTAATATCCCCCTCAGCCCTGCAAGTCCGCTGCCACGGATTAAACGCATTAACACTGTTTCTGCAATATCATCTTGATGGTGCGCTAGAACAATAGCATCTGCATTCAAACGCCTTAGTGATTGATTAAAAAACTTATAACGCCACTGCCGCGCCTGATCTTCACTTACGCTTTTACGACCAGAAACCTTTGGCCTTGCCGCAACAATGACCGGAACATTTAAACGCGCCCCTAACTGCTCAACAAATTGTTGATCTTTATCGGACGCAGGACGCAACCGATGATTAAAATGAAGAACTTGCAGAGAAAGTGAAAGATCATGGCGTAATTGATGAAAAATATAAAGCAAGGCAACCGAATCCGCTCCTCCTGAGACACCCAACAAAAGCGAAGATCCGGGCTTAATTAAATCGTGTTTTTTAATAAAGGTTAAAACTTTTTTCTTAAGATCCATAAGCAGACTTTAACCGCCTAAGAAACCGCGCTGTTCACGCTTGGCTTCCATATACGCCTCACGCAACTTTTCAACATACTTAATATTGGGGGGACGAATCTTTAAATACACAAACCCTTGGCGCAGAAGTTCAGCATTAGCAAATTTACCGTTAGAAAGAAACACGTAGGCCTGACGTTTTCCATCACTGCTTAATGATTCAACATCAAACTCTAAGCGCACTTTTTGACCCTCAAGCAAACTCTGCGCGTAGGCAACTGCCTGATCCTCAAGAGGAATATCCGCTGATTCCACCTGCTTGATAAGATTACCCTTACCGTCACGTTCTAGATATTTACGTGGAGGCGAACCAGCAGACTCAATACCGATCATCTTAATATGACGTCCATCTTCTAATATAACCCCGTCAGATGAAACAACCTTTACGACCAGCGCTTCTTCCTGCTTATGAGAAAAATGGATCAAATCATCAACACCTTCTGCTGATCCTGCCCACAACAACGGTTGAGCCAACATCGCTGTTAAATAAAAAACTAATACCAAAAACATAAATTCC
>CAZCHB010000013.1:0-8558 GCA_964498235.1 uncultured Planctomycetales bacterium | reverse complement strand
GATATAGTTATAACCTAAAATCTTTATCAAATTAACCTTAAATTTATCCGGCGGCAAATTAGATGCCAAATAATTATACCAACTTTTTTTAAGAATCGCGTACGTCATCGGCTGACTTTCTAAAAACTCTATTAACTTTACGTCAGTCGTTAATATTGGAATCGGGTGCGGACTAAAATAGTTGCTGCCGTTGATGCTTAAAACAGCGGTATCCTGTCCTGTATAAAAACGAATACCCCTAGCATAAGCTTTACTCGTAAGAATAACGCTTTTTCCTCCCGACGCGTGAGGCAAATACTGGCACGCTTCAAAGGAAGATACATACGGTTCAAGATCATTTTTTAATAAAAAAGTTGTCCATAAAATAGGCAGCAATGCTAAGCCTAAGATTAGAATCGCTTGTGAAATCCTATCTTTAATGATGAAGGTAAAAACAATGCCTGACAAAGTTATTAGCGATGCAGACAGGAAATATGCCGGCATTATAGATGGAATATATTGGCGGTATACTGGATGCGCCGCAACTACAACAACACTTAAAATAAACAAAAAACCCGCTGTAGTCATCGCGGCAATCTTAATAAACTTAGGCCTGTTAGACATTAAAGATTCTTCAATAAAATTTCCTATTAATAAGGCCATCGCCGGAAAAAGAGGCAAAATATAACTTGATAATTTTGAGTGGGCAAATTGAAAACCAAAGAAAACAATCAAAATCCAGCTTAAAATAAAGTGTTCAAATGCCGAAAGACCTGTTTTTAATTTCTTAAAAATACCAACGACGCCTGCGGTTAGAAACAGCGACCATGGAAACATGCCTAGAAACATGGTTATTGGATAAAAATACCACGTGTCATTTGATTTATGTTCCGCTTCAAAGAAGCGGCGGATGTGGTCATTATAAAAGAACTCTTGGATAAAAGCCTGACCATATTTGACGTAGGCATACAAATACCAAGGCAACGCTATAAGCAAAAATAGGAAAAATCCTAGAAAAAAAGCCCTGTCAAGCAGAAACCGCAGTTGACCTCGATATGCTAAGAATAAAACAACTATAAACGCTGAAATCCCAAAACCCAATGGTCCTTTGGTTAAAACCGCAAGACCTGCAAATATATAGAATCCCGAAATACCAACTAACTTACGCCTAGGATTAGAAAATGCCAAATAGAATGACAGTAGACTGTATAGGATAAATACGGTAAAGATCATGTCCGTAAAAACCGTCTTCCCCATCCCCACATATAATGCTCCGGTACATAGGACCAACGCCGACCAAAACGCTTTACGTTCATTTAAAAAACCAAATAAACCCAAGGCATAAACACCAAGTACTCCAAAAGCCGCAAACAATGCTGGAAAGAAGCGAGCGCTAAAGGGCGTATCGCCGAATAATTCTGCGGCTACCCGTAAAAGCCAATAGGTAAAAATAGGTTTTTCGAATTGAGGCTGGTTAAAAATATATGGCGTCAACCACTCCCCCTTAATAGCCATTTCTTTCGCTGTTAAGGCATAAAACACCTCATCGGGATCAGTCAACGAAACAAAGCTATTACCGACAAAAAAGAAAACATAGGATAGTATTAACAATAAAAAGACGCGCTTAATTGTCACTGGAAATTCTCGTTTAGGTTGGTGTCAATCAGAGGCAAGATCTTCAGCGTTCGCTCTAAATACGCCTTAAATTTCTTAACATGCTGCTGCAGCTTTGCATCAGCTGAACCCGCCGCAAGCGCATCACAGGCTTCTGCTTGGCCTGCAAAATTAACTATTAACTTTGATACATAGGTTTTTATCTGTGCTATGGCTGCGTTACTCATTTGCCCTTTATCAAGGTGGCGAAATTCAATATTTAATAACGTAAGAACGGCATGGCTGATGATACTATTTTGTTTTGTCATCTCAATTAAGGTAATGGGCATCTGATCTTTACCCATCTGGGTTTGCAGTGCACCCCAATCCGCGTCCAGTTTAGCTAACTCATTATACGTTTTCAAAGAAACTGGGTAGTTCGTAATGTACTGCGCGTAACAAACTGAACTTAAGAGCAAGGACAAGAAAACCAATGTCAGTTTTTTCACAATACCTCCTTAATAATGACCTATAAATGGTTTTTATTCTAGCATAAAACAGAAAAACCAAGCAATTTAGCTTGGTTTTTAGATTTTACATTTTAATAATTATAATCTAATCTTTAGTAAATTTTAAATAAAAATCATGATCCTTCCTAAGAATTTGCCGCTGATCAACAGAACGCTCTAAAGCCAAATTTTTGTAAGTCAGATAATAATGGCACTGACACTGCAGGCTTAATATTAAAAACCACAGGGATTAGTCCATCAATATGAATATCTTCGAAATTCTGCTGGTAATAGATTTTGCAACCTATGTCTTCGGTACCAAAGAATTACCCTTGTGTCCGGTATGGACTTTTTTAAAAAAGTGGCGGGGAGTGGATTTAAACCACCGACCTGTCGGGTATGAACCGAATGCTCTATCAACTGAGCTACCCCGCCAAAATTCAAGAAATTTGAAAGATAATGATACGATATGTTCGCTAAAACTGCAAGGGGAAGTTTTTGATTAGCTGGTGAAAAAAATCACGTAAAGCAATCCCAGGATCAGAATGGCGGTAATTAAATAGAAATCGTTATAGTAAAAAAAATCACGCAGTCGTTCAGCTGGCGTGTACTCGTGCTGTGTGTTTTCATTAACAATCTCACCGCTGGTACGCATTTGCATCACTTCAACGCGCTTTAAACGTAAAAACTGGTCGGCAATACGGTAGGCTTGAAGCTTATGTGTGTCAATTAAATCCATGACCTTTTTTTCAGAAATGCCTAGGATTTGCGCTGTTTCCCTGACAGTAATATATTGTCCGCTTGTCATTTAACCCTTACAGCCGAGGCCCATTGATCAATTTTATTCCGCTCAAAACGCCAATGACCGCCATCGTTAATGGCTGGAATCTTACCGTCAACTGCCAGTTCAATAATCGCGGCGTTATCAAGCTCTAAGAATTGCGCCAACTCCTCGACACTTAAGAAATCCTCACTCATCTGGCATCGGCCTTCAAAAATTGCGCCTTCAACAATATTTAATTTAGGCGTGATAATATCGCCCGTCAATACTGTCGTGGGCATCAACACCAGCATCTTTCTTGCATGCACATTCCCCCTAACCTTACCGGCTATAACAATGTTTTCTCCTGTGATATTTGCTTCAACATGGGCGCTAGCACCAATAGTTAAGGTTCCCTTTGTATCAAGCCGGCCGGTAAAACGCCCGTTGATCTTTAGATTCACCGGGTCGCCAAAAACTAATTCGCCGCTCATCTGAGCATTAATCTCAATGATTTTTTCTTCCGGCTCTACTGTTTTTATTTCTTTGCGATTAAATGCCATAAATCTTTCTCCGCTGATTTATTTAACTGTAACAAATTTCTTATCCCGAGTCAACACAGCTCCCAGACCTGCAATCATAGCGGCATTATCTAAACACAAAGACATCGGAGGAAAGTAAACTGCAATACCCTCTTGCATCCCGCGGCTGATTAATAAACTCCGCAGTGCTGAATTAGCAGCTACGCCGCCGCCTATCAACAGCGTCTTAATATTATGCTTTTTACAAGCTGATATTGATTTGTCCGCTAAAACATGGGTGACACTTTGCTGAAACGCATAGGCAATCTTGGGCTTAGAAAAACCCTGTTCATTTTCATGTTTACGCGCATAGTATAAAACGGCCGTCTTAACGCCGCTAAATGAAAAATCAAAATCACCGTGCATTGAGGCTTGAGGAAATTTAATATCCGTGTTGACTCCCTCCTTAGCTAAACGGTCAATAACCGGTCCACCTGGATAACCTAAATCTAAAATGCGTGCAACTTTATCAAAGGCCTCACCCGCGGCATCATCCCGGGTCTGACCTAATAACTTAAAATGTCCAAAATCACTGATTTTAAAAAGGCTCGTGTGTCCGCCGGAAACAACTAAACCAACAGCCGGTAAACTCGGATATGGATCATGCACCTGATCCGGCAGTCTTAAAAAATTTGCGTATAAATGAGCTTTAATATGGTCAACTTCAATCAACGGTTTGTTTAATGCCTTGGCCAAGCCTCTCGCAAAACATAAACCAACCAATAAGGAGCCAATTAAGCCGGGGGTCCTTGTCACAGAAATCAAATCAATGTCATCAAAGCCTACTTTAGCTTTATTTAAGGCCAATTGCACGACAGCATGGATGGCTTCCATTTGACGGCGGGAGGCGATTTCAGGAATAATGCCGCCAAACTGGGCATGTTCTTTTAAACTGCTGACAACAACATTAGATAAAACATCCACCCCGTCACGAACAACGCTGGCGGATGTTTCATCACAGGAAGTTTCTATACCTAGGACGTTCATTTGGTTTTCAACAACTCTGTTACCGCCACAATTTCAAAACCCTGATTTTCGAGGAAAGGAATTTGTTCCTTAATAACACGTAACGTCAAATCACGGTCATGCCCAATGGCAATAGCAAAGCCTTTTCTTTCAGCTTTTTCGACTAACTCAGTAAATTGTTTTGTAATCGCATCCTTGGTGTTCACATTATCTAAAAATACGTCGCGTTGGGCAAATGATATCCCAACCTCTGCCGCCACTTCCGCACCGACTGAATGATTTGGCGAGGTCATACTGTCCATAAAGAATAAATTATGTTTCTTTAAAATTCTTAAGACAAGCCTCATTAACGGCGCGCTTTCAAGCGCCTTAGACCCCATGTGATTATTAACGCCAACAACGGTTGGCATTTTCTTCAAAGTGTCTTCAATAATTTTTTCAACCAAGGCAGGCTTCATCTTGGATGAGATTAAATAATTATCAGGATAATGATCAACATTATGAAACGGTTCCATAGGCAAATGAAGCATCACCACCTTACCCGCTGCCGTTGAACACTTAATTACTTCCTCAGTGTGCCGCAAATTAGGGAGGATTGCCGTTGCTAAAGGAGCCTTAATCTCCTTTAAATATTTGCAATTACGGGTTGTATAACCCCAATCATCTAGTACAAAAGCAATCTTTCCCGCAGATCCACGAGGTCTTTTATTAAGCACAGGAGCCGGGGCCGGGACAACTGTTTTTTTAACAGGCTGAGTAACAACGGGAGAATCTTCTATGAGAAACTTACGCGGCGGCACGGTCGCCACCTTAGGCTGCGCTTTCTTAACAGGCACAGGCTTATGCGCCGGCTTTTGATCACTATTATAAAATAAAAAAATAGTAATAACAGCCAATACAATACAGCCAACAATCAAAGCTGCCTTTGTGTCATTCTTCTTATTTGATGATGATCTTTTTGAAGGCTTTGCTGTCATGCTTATTTTGCGCTTTCAAAGTTTTTATAAACCTTGATCCCTTTGATCACATTAATCGCGCTCTGTAATTGGTTATCTTCCGCGTCTTTTTTCTTTTGTTCCAAATCTTTTTTCTTTTGTTCATCCGTCTCGCCAACAGCTGCGTCTTTCTTTTTCACATCTTCAAATATTTTGTCTAGATTTTTACCCTGCTCCTTCTTTTTCTCATCATCTTTTTCAACCCTCGGCTCAATGCGTTCAACCACAACATCTGGCGTAATTCCAATGCCATGGATACAAATTCCAGACGGTGTAAAATACTTAGCCGTGGTTAATCTTAAACCAGAGCCGTCAGGCATAGGGATCACAGACTGCACAGACCCCTTACCAAACGATTTCATCCCCACCGTCACGGCACGCTTATTGTCCTTCATGGCGCCGGCAAAGATTTCACTAGCTGAAGCACTTCCTTCATTAATCAGCACAACCAAAGGCCAATTTAAATATTCACCATTGGCATTTCTTGACTTAGCTACGGTTTCTTGATTTGGATGACGCCCCTTAGTCGATACAATTATTTTTCCAGCCGGAGTAAAATCTTCACAGATTTTGATAGCCACATTCAAAAGACCACCAGGATTATTTCGCAAATCAACAATTAAGCTATCCGCTCCTTTTTGTTTAAGCTTACTTAACGCGGAGTGAAACTCTTTATATGAATCTTCCCGGAACTCCGTTAAACGGATATACCCGATATTATCGTCAATCACGTGTGGGTTTTTAATATCAACCACATGGATAATCTCACGGGTAATAGTAAATTCTTTAATCAACGCCTCGCTTTCACGTAAAATCGTCACATGCACCTGAGTACCCGGATCACCGCGCAATTTCTTTACTGCCTCATCTAGAGTTATATCACGGGTTAAATCTTTTTCAATCTTAACAATACGGTCTCCGGCTTTTAAACCCGCCTTCCATGCTGGTGTATCTTCGATAGGCGTAATAATGGTTAACAAACTGTCTTTAATAGTAATCTCAATCCCTAATCCGCCAAACTTCCCTTGGGTTTCTGTTTTTAAATCTTTATAATCATCCGGATCTAAGAATTGGCTGTGCGGGTCCAGCGAAGATAACATTCCCTTTAATGAACCGTAAATCAAATCTTTAGGCGTTTTCTCATCAACATATTCAGACTCTATCGTCGTTAAGGCATAGGTGAAAAGCTCCACCTTTGAATACATATCTTCTTTAAGGTCTTTTTTATCAATTTTCTTAGCGTCTGTTTTAACCACTTGAGAAACAGCTAAGGTCGTTAAAAAAGAAGCGATGAAACAGCCTAAAATAATAGTCCATAATTTCTTAGGCATCGGTAATTCTCCTTGTAATTAATTCATTAAGCTTTTTGGGATTGGCCTTACCGCCGGATTTTTTCATAGCCGCCCCGACTAAAAACCCAGCCGCGCTTGGCTTACCTGATTTTATTTGTTCGACAACGGTTGGGTTCGCCGCGATAATTTCATCGATAATAGCAAACAATGCTGAATCATCTGAGACTTGAGCTAACCCTTTTTCAGCAATAATCGCATCCGCCGTATTACCTGTATTTAACATCTGTGTCAACACATCTTTGCCAACCAAATTACTGATAACACCCTCTTCAACTTTTTGGATTAGCACAGCTAACGTTTTAGGTGTAAGCTGTAACTCATTGACGCTGGTTTTACGTTCATTAACTTCTTTCAACACTGCCCCAATCATCCAGTTTGCAACCTTCTTAGCTTGTGGATACTCTTTAACCGCGCTTTCAAAATAATCTGCGATAGATTGAGCGGCCACCAATACATTGGCATCATAGTCGCTTAGTCCATACTGCTCAACAAAACGAATAAACTTGGCTTGAGGCAGTTCAGGCAATTCAGCCTTCAATGAATCGATTACCTTACTATCAACAGTAAATGGCACTAAATCAGGATCTGGAAAATAACGGTAATCATGCGCTTGTTCTTTGGAACGCATGGTAATGGTTACGCTTTTTTCATCATTCCATAGAAGCGTTTCCTGAACAATTTTACCGCCTGATGAAATCACCTGCTCATGACGGGCCACTTCAAATTCCAATGCAGCCTTGACTGCACGAAACGAATTCATATTCTTAAGTTCCGTTTTTGTCCCAAACGTAGCTGCTCCAAGAGGGCGAATGGAAATATTTGCATCACAACGTAATGATCCTTTTTCCATATCACAATCAGATACACCTAAATACTCAAGCGTCAACTTGAGGGTATTTAAATAGTCGTAAGCTTCTTGAGGTGATCTTAAATCTGGTTCAGTGACAATCTCAATTAAAGGTGTACCTGTGCGATTAAAATCAACCAAGGAACAGCCCAAGAGATTTTCATGAACCAACTTCCCAGCATCCTCTTCGAGGTGCGCGCGCGTAATACCGATTCTTTTTTCACTCTTGCCCGTTTTAACCAAAAGGAAACCATGCTTTGAAACGGGAAAATCAAACTGTGAAATTTGGTAACCCTTTGGTGAATCCGGATAATAATAATTCTTACGGTCAAACTTAATAAAAGAATTGATTTCGCAATTTAAAGCCAATCCAACCTTAATCCCAGACAACAATGCCTGGTGATTTAAAACCGGCAACGCACCCGGTAACCCAAGGCAGACCGGACAAACATTGGTGTTTGGCGGACAGCCATACTCATTAGCACAGGAACAAAATATTTTTGTCTTTGTGTTTAATTGCAGGTGGACCTCAAGTCCTATGACAGTTTCAAACAGACTCATGATAAATTGGGTTTCTTATTATGCCATTCTGTGTTTTGTTCATACGCGTAAGAAACACGTAATAACATTTCTTCATCAAAAGCTTTGCCCATTAACTGCATGCCAATGGGTAATCCTGACTTTGAAAATCCACAAGGAATCGAGATAGCTGGAATTCCCGCTAAATTAGCAGGAATAGTATAAATATCAGAAAGGTACATAGCTAATGGATCACTGACCTTCTCACCTACTTTAAAGGCAGTTGTAGGCGCTGTTGGCGTTGCAATCACATCACAGTCTTTAAATGCAGTATCTAAATCCTGTTTAATCAACGTGCGTACCTTTTGCCCCCTCAGATAGTACGCATCATAATAACCCGAAGATAATACATATGTGCCTAGAATAATTCGGCGTTTGGCTTCATCGCCAAAAACTT
>CAZCHB010000012.1:15086-17402 GCA_964498235.1 uncultured Planctomycetales bacterium | reverse complement strand
TAATACGACACTTTAGAATGGCAGAAATACGACATTATCACGTGGCGGTTACAATTACCCCTTCATCCCAAAAATAGCCCACAGATTGCTAATGCGTTCAACCCCAATAATGCGCGGGGTCAAGCTCTTGATGCCTTCTTTCAAATACCGCGCCATCTGCGCCTGATCTCCGCTAAAGGCGGATCCGCCTCCGGCAGAAATCTCTATCCCAAACCCGCTGCCCTCACGTTCAATATCCCATGTCATTTGGGAGGTTTTAAGGTCAATCCCGCCATTTGCTTTCCCTGTCATAGCAGAATTACTAACACTACTGCTATCCAAATGAAAAATGTTCTTAATAAAAAGAGCGAATAGTTCTCGTTGACTGTTTTTAACACTCCATCCATATGAGGAAACATGAAATGAAAAGCTATTTACTTTATTCTGATCCAAAACATTCTGAAAATATGTTAGCGTTTCCCTCATGACAATCATTTCTTTTTCAGCAAAAGGCATCGATAATACATCTTTTTTAATCTGTGATCCTTTATCAGATTTCGCATTGTTTAATTCACGCCATAACACTTCAACCCGCTCCCGCAATACCTCATAGTCATAGCTGGCTCCTTGAAAGAATATTGCATTCAATTCTCTCGCCTTAGCCAGCATCTCCGGCGACAATTCAACAAAAGAAGAGGTCATGGCCGCGTTAGGCTTTAGTTTAAGCGGCTTTCCGGGTCCTTTACGAACATCTGCGTAATTAAAGGTATTCAAGCGAATTTCTTTTTCCACACCAAGAACATCAATAAAAATAATGCCTTTTGATCTATCATCTAAAGCTTTATCATATCGAACAAATTCTCCCTCGTAACTTCCATTGATAATATCGATTGCCTGCCCTGTAACTATTAATACCTTTTGTCCCGGCTGTAATTGATCAAATTGCCGTGTAGACGTATAAACATCTGCTAATTTTTGAGACGCATAAATATCATTAACGGACATTAGCAACGGGAGCGATCTTGGATTATTATTCCCATCAGTCGCATATACCTGATCTTGCTCAATAGCTGGCACTGTGACAGTAACTGTTCCTTTTCTAGTATCAAATTTCTTAACAACAACTGCGTCCCCTCGAAAAACTATACCTTCCGACATAACTTTAAGATCGACCTTTCTACCAATTGCAGAAGACAATACTCTCTTCATTACTAATGGATCTGTTAAAGGGAATAAAAGTTTATCTTCTGCCATCGCCGCATCAGCTAATTGAGACTGGATAATATCACCAACATTAATTCCCAGTTTATTTATAAAAACTCTTGAAACTTGCTCAGAAGATTTCTTCAAATCTGCCTCTTGATACCTGTCTTCAAGAATTATAGAAATATTAATAACCAGTTCTTCATTTCGCTGAGGATCCTTTGACTCATACCAATCTTTTAACACAACTAAAACCTTATCAAAAGAAATGCCATATTCTAAACTTTGATCAACACTACGAGATAAAACCTCAACAAAACCATTTTCAAAATAACCTAACTGACCTAACAAAGACGCTAAATTGATGTCGTTCTGTAAATATTCTCTTATAGACGTTTGCGCTGATTGAATTACTAGGTCCCCAATACTAAATACTTGCTTAATAGCATTCCAAATATTATTCCGCAACATTGGATTATTGTCCGAAACAATAACTGTTAAAGCCCGTAATGCGCTCTTAGCTTGTTTCAGAAGTAATAAATCAATATTCAGAGCTCTTAAGGCCAGTTCCTGACGTTGGACGTTTTCTACGAGTTTATAGTCTGCAGCAGCCTTGCTTATAGAAAGACTTAATCTGTTAATTTGAGTTTCTATAATAGATATTTCTTGGGTAATTCGATCCAACGTCCACGACGCATCTAAATTCCTTAATTTCGCGCGGTCATCGTCTGATAACAAGGCCGAATCAACACGTTTTAACAATGCTGTAAAAGGCTCATCGATTGTCGGCTCCGGCAGGCCTGATATTTGTGTATTATTAAAGTTTTTCAGTGCTTGTATTATCTTTTTACGAATCGTCTCATCTTCACTCTCAAACAAAGAAAAATGAGCGTTATAGAAACCAACAATATTCATAAAGATTCCCGCTCTCAACTTTGCTGTTAATTCACCAAGCATCCGAATATAATGTTTATGTTGATTATTCAAACCATCTTGGGGGGATTGCCTTGTCGTCATCGCCTCATCTCGAGGCTCCGTACTCGCTAAAACACTGACACGCATGGCATTATCAGCAATTCCTGCCATGGCAGGGCTTCCATCTTTGATTTCTGTTGTCACCACAAGCTGTGCCGG
>CAZCHB010000012.1:0-15076 GCA_964498235.1 uncultured Planctomycetales bacterium | reverse complement strand
GACTGGCGGCGCCTTCTCTTACCCCGCCGGAGAAATACTTCCTTGGCTGTGATTGACCGCTGGACAATTGTGTCTCTTTGATAAAATTAAAAACGCCTTTTTTGTAGGCCTTAAGGTAGCGTTCATAAATCTGTGCCTTGAGGGCGGGGTCGTTGGTGTCAATGCCTTTAACAATCGCTTTGTCAGCATATACCTGATTTAACAATGCATTCTTTAAACTTTTCTTGTACCAGCTGGATAAAATAATGGAATGAAATATTTGGCGCAGATTTGCGAAATTTTTACCCTCGTTAATTTCTTTTTCGAGTTCGGGAAGGATTACTTGACGGATAATTTCAGATGTCATGCTTGCGGGTGGCAGCAATTTGGGACTTTTGCCCGCAGCGGCAGGGGAAGATGCAGATTGATTAGCGACCCCACGGGGGGATGGGTGCCGCGAGGACAAAAGGCTTGAATTGCTGACAGGACCCGCTTGTTGCGCCGCTAAATAATCCTCTTCCAGCATCACCTTCAAATGAGCATCGACGACAAAAGCGCTGTTATTGCGTTCGAATACTTTAGCGCGGTCGGCCATGATCCAAACCTTGTTAAAGGTCCCGACATTTGTTAGAGCTTTATTAAGGAAGTCGGGATGTCGGCTATCGCCGCCATAGCGCTTATACATTTGAGCATAGACCTTATCCCAAAACTTCCTGCCTAATCCTTCTTCAGGATAGATTAATGACGCGGTGATTTGTTTGAGCATATAATCCTGCACGAGCAGGTCACGGCCCATTTCAGTTTGATTTAAGGCATTGGGAATAATACGGTCTTTTTCATAGGGAGAAAGGTTGACCCATAGGTCTTCTTCACCAATGGCTAATGAAGCTAAGAAGTAGTTAACTAACCTTTGGCTTTCTTTCTTAAAGGCCTCTGCCTCCAACTTGTCCTGGCCTGCGTCTACGATAAAATCAAATAAAAAAGGATTGTCTTTATGCACCGTCACACCCTTGATCATCGCGGGCCTATAAGCCGGGCTTAAACTAACCATGCCCCCAGGGGTCGGCAAGCCTAATAAATCTTGCGCGTTAGCTCTTGAAACCGGCGTGATCAAAGACACGGCAAAAGTTAAAATCAGGGTTATGCATGTTAATCTGCGGAACATAAATTATTCTCCTTGGGGTATACTTTATATGGGGAAAACGCTAAACATTAAAGGATACCATATATTAAATGGAAAGCAAACAGATGGGATTGCCTTAAACTTATGTAGTGTAATTGCTTACATCTTTTGTAAAATATTTCTTTTTAATTAGGATTTTATCACTCGATTCTTTATACAGATTATGCTATAACAATGCCCATGGAAGCGGCCTCAACCCCCATGCTTAAGCAATACCATGAGATCAAATCCCGCCATCAGGATTGCATTCTTTTTTTCCGTTTAGGTGATTTTTATGAAATGTTCTATCAAGACGCGGTGGATGCGTCTGCTATTTTAGATTTAGTTTTGACCGCACGCGGGGCGGATGCCTCAGGAAAAATCCCCATGTGCGGAATCCCTTATCATGCCTGCGATAATTACATTGCTAGATTAATCAAGGCGGGAAAAAAAGTCGCCATTTGCGAACAAACGGAAAATGTGTCGCAAGCAAAAGGCCTGGTCAAACGTGATGTGATACGCATTATCAGCGCCGGTACTTATTTGGATGATTCAACGGAATCACGTTATTTGCTTTCCATCGCGATAAACCATCCAGGCCCCAAATCCAGCGATCAATTCCCCCCCAATATCGGCATCGCGTTTTGTGACACGACGGGCGGTACCATTTATACCAATTTGCTTTCAAACAGCGCTCAGGCTTTTGAAATCCTCGCCAAACTGCCGATTGCTGAATGCATCTTTTCCGAGGAATCGGAAGAACTTATAAAAGAATTATTAGATCACCCCCTGCTGAAACCCAAAAAGATCCTGCTGACTAAATTCCATGACTGGTGCTTTAACGCAGACATGGCTAAAAAAAATTTATGCGCGCATTTTAATGTCTTAAACTTAAACGGCTACGGCATCGAAAATTTGCTGCAAGCGCAATCAGCCTGCGGGGCCTTGTTAGAATATTTAAAGACGATGAATAAAGGCCAGCTTAAGCACATCAACGCTATCAGCCTTTACACCAACGATGATTATGTCTATATTTCTCCAGCGGCCTATTACGGTCTTGAATTAGAAACCTTCCTGCGCACCCTTGACTTGACCCAAACGCCCTTCGGCCGCAGGCTGTTTCGTTTTTGGCTCTATCACCCCCTTAAGACCGTCAGCGCAATCCAACAGCGTCAAGAAGCGGTTAAGTTACTTAATAATAATCCCAAGGAAGCACAAAAATTAGACGAATTATTAAAAAACCTGCCTGATTTAGAAAAAGCACTCTCACGTATCAGTTGTAATTGCGCGTCGATAAAAGACATCCTTGCCCTCCGTCAGGGATTACTGCGCGCGCCGCTGTTGGCTGACGCATTACAAGCCTTAAACCATCCGCTTTTATGCATCATTGACATTCCTCATTTGCGTGAATTATTAACCATGACCATCAACCCTGACGTGCCCTTAGCAAAGCCTGACGGCAAGATTATTCAATCCGGCATTGATAAAGATTTAGATGCCCTGCGTGATATTCAGGAACATGGGCGGAAATGGCTGGCTGAATTTCAAGCCCGTGAAATCAAACGCACGGGAATCTCGACGCTCAAAGTTGGATTTAACAATGTCTTTGGCTACTATATTGAAATCTCTAAAGCCAAAGAAAAAGCCGCGCCCGCGGATTATATCCGCAAGCAAACCTTAGCTAACGGCGAACGCTATATCACGCCGGAACTCAAAGAGTACGAAGAAAAAATCTTAACTGCTCAAGATAAGATCATGGCCATTGAACGCCGGATCCTAGAGGGCATTGAAAAAGAGCTCCTTACCGCCGCCCCCCTGATTCACCGTTACTGTGACGCGCTCTCAAACACAGACTGCCTTTTATCATTGCAGAAACTCTTTGCCTGGGGACAATCAAACGCGGGTAATTATATTTTACCGATAATTAACGACGAGCTTATCTTGGATATCAAGGATGGCCGCCACCCCATTGTTGAAAAAACCGTTTCTGCCAATTTTACTCCTAATGACACGCTGTTAGATACAACCGATAATCATTTAATTATTTTAACCGGCCCAAACATGGCCGGCAAAAGCACCTATATCCGCCAAACCGCCCTGCTTGTCATCATGGCTCAAATGGGCGCCCCCATTCCAGCCTCGAGCGCGGTCATCGGCATCGCGGATAAGATATTTACCCGCATCGGCGCGCACGATGAGATTGCTAAAGGCCAGTCAACCTTCATGGTTGAGATGACCGAAACCGCGCACATTTTAAACAATCTAACGCCCCGTTCACTGGTTATCCTAGATGAGATTGGCCGCGGCACTTCAACCTCGGACGGACTATCCTTAGCGTGGGCCCTTGCGGAATATGTCCAATCCAAGAAAGTCCGTACCCTCTTTGCCACCCACTTTCATGAACTGGTCGCCTTAGCTGACGGCGCAGGGGGTGTTAAAAATTACAATGTCTCTGTTAAGGAATGGAAGGACAAAATTATTTTTCTCCATAAAATTATTCCCGGCGGCAGTGATGACAGCTACGGCATCTACGTCGCTAAACTCGCTGGTATTCCGGAGTCTATCATCAAGCGCTCAAAAGAAATTTTGTCTGAACTGGAAATTGGCACACCGACCCCGTATCGTAAACCAGAAGCGCAATTAAACTTATTTAGCCCAGCTGACCATTCTAATATGGATGAGATCAAAACTATTCTTGAAGCGATCGATATTAACAACATTACACCTTTGGAAGCAATTAAGAAATTAAACGAACTTAAGGAAAAAATGTAGAAGTGAACACGCGCATAACAGACCAATACGAACGTTTCTTCCTTGCCAACCCCCCATCCCCACAAACGCGGCGCCTCCGGTCTATATTCATAAACAGACCATCGGCGCCTGTGGGGTAGTTGGCAACTCAGAAACCTTCGCATTGGTCTTTCTACATGGAGATCTACTATGCCTGTAACAATATTATCCCCTGATGTAATCGCCAAAATCGCCGCGGGTGAGGTGGTTGACCGTCCTTCTTCCGTCGTCAAAGAACTCTTAGAAAACGCCTTTGATGCCGGGGCTACATCTATTGAAATACATTTAAAGGATGCCGGGAAAGAACTGATTCATATTAAGGATAACGGGTCGGGAATCTCCAAGGAAGATTTAGAAAATCTGTTTCAGCGTCACGCGACGAGTAAAATCACATCCATTGATGATTTAGAAACGCTTGCCTCCATGGGCTTTCGCGGCGAGGCGCTTTATTCAATCGCGGCCGTCAGCGATATTTCGATTAACACGCAGCGCGTGAATGCCAAAGAAGCCTGGGGCATTCACCTGCGCGGCGGGAAACGATTAAATCTTGAGCCGACGGCACCCTTTGGCCACGGCACCGACATAAAGATCGCGGAATTATTTTTTAACACCCCAGCCCGGCGGAAATTCTTAAAAAGCAACGCCTCGGAAATAAATCAGATCGTGGGCGCTATTCTGCCCTATACCCTTATTTACCCTGATAAGCGTTTTATCTTAAGCCATGCGGGACGTACCATGATTGACCTAAGCCCTGCCTCCAGCCGTATTGGCCGCGCCGCGGCGGCACTTAATCTAAATGAAAAAGATTTACTTAACACCTCACAAGATTATCCGCAGGAAAAACTATTTATTAAGATGGTGCTGGGCAATATTAATATCCAGCGATCCCGACGGGATACTCAATATATATTTATCAACAGCCGTCCTGTTGACAGTAAAAGCCTGAGCTTTGCGATGAATGATGTTTACCGCACTATTCTAGCCCCAGGCATTTACCCTGCTTTTATTTTAGACATCCATCTTGATCCCGCAAATGTCGACGTAAATATCCACCCGACCAAACGTGAAGTGCGCATCAAGGACGAGGCTAAGCTTTGCTCCATTGTCCGTCATTTAACAGAATATACTCTCATGCGTTTCGGCAGTGCAAAAACACTTGAAGCCCCGCAGACAGGCATTGCCGCAAATCAACTCATTTTCGCGCCCGGGCAATTGCAGTCTCCTGTTTCTACGCCCATAACCTCGGCCTACAGCTCGTCTTTTAGCGCCCCCAAAACTGAACCTGCTCACGATCTGCCCGACTTATTCAGCGCAGATACCGGATCTGAAAACCTACAGACAAAATTCGCCCGCGCGCGTTATATCGGCGCTTTTATCAATAAGTTCCTGTTATTTGAAGACGGCGCATCGCTTTATTTAGTCGACCAGCACGCGGCGCAGGAGCGGATCATGTTTGAGAAATTTTCGTCGCAAGTTGAATCCAGCGCCATTGAAGTTCAGCCTTTATTAACACCCTTGCTGTTAAGATTAAATGTGCAAGAGCGTAATAACTGGCAAGAACTTGAAGATAAGCTGAAAGAAGTCGGCATTGAAGCGGCGCTCTTTGATGATGACACCTTAGCTGTCCATTCACAACCTTTGCTTTTAAAGAATATTGAAAACGCGGTACGCTCCCTGCTTAGCGGCGCTGATATTGCCCGCTGTGACCGCGCAACCTTAGCCCGCCGCGCCTGTAAAGCATCCATTGTTACCGGCGACAACTTAAGCCCTGCCCAAGCCGATTTCCAGCGCAGGCAATTACTTGCCTGCCTGGACCCATTCACCTGCCCCCATGGAAGACCGACGGTGATTGAACTGAAGGAAAGTTTTCTTGACCGCCAATTTTTACGCGCGTAATACTTTGATTTACACATCATAATCGGGTAAAATATTTCCCATGTCGACACAAATCGCCATAGGATTCTCACAAGTACCAAGCGTTAAAGATGCCGCCCTTCAAGCCTGCCTTGAAATAAAAAGACAACTAAACACCTCTCATACAGACATGGTGATCTGCTTTACCACTTCGTCCTATACAAGCAAAGAATCACTGGATGTCATTCATTCCGCGCTTTCTCCCTCCAAGCTCATAGGCTCTCAAACATCAGGAATCATCATTGCTGACGGTGTATTTAACCAAGGCATCGCCGTGCTGGCCATCAACTCAAGCGAAATCCAATTCGGAATTTCCCGCACCCAGCCTGACCAAAAGGGAGATTTGCGGGGAGCGGGTTTTGAGTGGGGACGGCGGATGCACGCAGAATTTAAATCACGCCTGCATAATGCCTGCCTGATGTTCTGCGACTATTCCCTGCACAATCATAGCGCCTTCATCCGCGGTGCGCAGGAAGTCTTAGGCATTGGATTGCCGCTAATGGGCGGTGTCAGCAGTGACAATTACAAATACAATAAAGCCGCCCAAATGTACCAAAAAGAACTGCTTAACAACAGCGTAGTGGGGCTGCTCATCGGAGGCGGAAACGTTGCCGTAGGTTTTAAGCACGGATTTAAGCCCCTGGGCAAGCCGCGCACAATCACAACGGCGGAAAATAATATTATCCACAGCATTGACGGCCAGCCGGCTATTAATATCTACAAAGAATTCCTAGGCCCTCAGGCAGAGATGCTGAATAATAAAGGCTTTATACCCCAGAATATCCCTTACCCCTTAGGTATTTACTGGGAAGAAAAGAAACAGTATTTGATTAAGAATGCCGTTGACATCCTCGCTGACGGGAGTATCGTATGTCAAGGGGAGATCCCCCAAGGCGCAGAAGTCCATTTGATGATCGGCAACAAGGACACCTGCCGTAATTCGGCGATTGATGCCGCCAAGCAGGTCAAAGACGCGCTTGGAGGACGTCAAGCGAAACTTATTATCATCATCGAATCAGCGGCGAGGCATAAAATCCTGCGCAATAATTCTTTTATAGAAATCCAGGCCATTAAAGAAATCTTAGGCTACACCACGCCCATGATCGGCATGTATAGTTTTGGCGAAATTACACCGATGAGCATTACAGGAACAAATAATAATATCCAAATACAAAATAAAAGCATCATGATTCTAGCCATTGATTAGCGCTTATGACAGGCCCTGAGAATTCTTCACAATTTTTTCTGATCGTAACAATTGCCGGAATTTTAGTATTAGCGGTCATTGTTTACCTAACCATCGTCCTTTCCTCAAAGGAAGATACGATTAAAAAGATGGAAGAGGCTCACCAGCGGTTGATGCGCTCTTTTAATGAACTTGATGAACAGGCTAAATTGATTGTACGCACCGACCTTGAATTAAACAAAGCCCAAGAAGAATTAGATAAGCGGCTTAACGGGATAAACGCCCTCCAGCGCACCTCACGGCAAATCAGCCAAGCGCTCAATGAAGGTGAAATATTCCAGAAACTAAGCCCGACGCTGTTTGAAGAACTAGGCTTTGCCTTGGCCCTTGTCGTCACCTTCGACGGCTCCGGCATGCGCAAGCGCATCAATATCGGTTTCGCGGAAAACTCTATCCCGTCACTGCTGTCTAAATTAGAAAAAGACGATCATTTAAAATCCGCGCTTAAGGAACGGCACGCCTTCTCCTCAAATAACACCTCACGTAAAAGTAAAGAAAAAATCACCGCCATTTTTGATATTGAACATTTTATCTTAGCGCCTATCCTCACTCAAAACGGCACCATTGGTTTTGTTTTTGTCGGTAACCGCTATACGGCCCCAGCTGTCACGCAAGGCGATGAAGAGTTAATTGGTATCTTAGCCAGCCAAATCGGCCAAAGCATTGAGAACGCCGTTCTCTTCGAACAGGTCTTCCACTCTTCCCAAGAGCTAGAATTAAAGGTCAAAGAACGCACCAAGCAGTTAGCCCAGGCCTTGGAACAGGTTGAAGAAATAAACCAAAAAAAATCTGAATTTATATCGGCGGTATCTCACGAATTGCGCACCCCTTTAACATCCATTAAGGGTTACGCGGCAATCCTGATTGCTGGTAAAATCGGCGAAATCCCTGATACTGTGAAAGAACGTTTAGCCAAGATCAATTCCCACTCGGACAATCTCGTTTCTTTAATTAATAACTTATTAGACATTGCCCGTATTGAATCAGGGCGCGTTGAAATGAAATTTGCCCTGCATCCGGTCAAACCCATGGTCGATAACGTTGCCGATCTGTTGACTCCGCAAATAAAAGATAAAGACATAAAACTCATTGTAACGGTGCCGGATGATATCAAAGAGGTGTACGTTGACATTTCTCAGGCGGAAAGGGTCTTCATTAATCTTTTAAGTAATGCCATCAAGTTTACACCAAAGAGCGGGACCATTACCATCGCCGCCCTGCCGGAAATTAATATGGGCTTTGTCACTTTTGAGGTAACCGATACAGGCATAGGAATTCCTGCTGAGGATCTAAAAAAATTATTTAACGAATTTTACCGTGTTGATAACGAAATCAACCAGAATGTCAAAGGAACAGGGCTTGGCTTAACACTGGCTAAAAACATTGTCGAAGCACATCACGGCAAAATTGACGTAAAAAGCAAGGTCGGCGTCGGCACAACCTTCAGCTTTACCCTGCCATTATCTGCGGAAATCTTCGCTAATGCCAAAATTGTTAAAACAACCATTTAAGGTAAATTATTCATGCGTAAAGAACGAATTTTAATCATAGACGATGATCCGGATATACTTGATGTTTTGGAACTAACCTTAGGCGAACACTATGATGTTGTCGCGGCCCATAACGGGCGTGAGGGTTTGGATATCATCAAGACTAAGGTTCCAGATCTGATTATCACCGATTATATGATGCCTATCATGTCCGGGCCCCAATTTGTGCGTGAATTGCGCAAAGATATCCTGCTAAGCCATCTGCCTGTCATCATGTTAACTGGTAAGGGCGAAACCAAGGACATGGTCACCGGCATTGAGGCAGGAGCGGACGATTACCTGGTTAAACCATTTGAACCTGAAGCGTTGTTGGCCCGTATCCGCATGATCCTCAAACGCACCATCCGTTCGCTTGACGCAAATCCATTAACCCGTTTACCCGGCAACACCTCAATCATGGAAGAACTCCAAAACCGTATTGATTCCGGAAAGATTTTTGCCGTAGGGTACGCGGATTTAGATAAATTCAAGATTTATAATGATAAATACGGGTTTGAAAAAGGTGACGAAGTTATCCGCACTGTCGCCCGTATTCTTTTAGATGCCGCCCAAAACGCAGGTGATCCAAACACTTTTGTCGGCCATATCGGCGGGGATGATTTTGTATTTATTTGCGATGATGCCAAAGCAGAAGCTATCAGCCAAAAGGCCATTGATGATTTCGATAAAACAATCCCTAATTTCTACAACAACGAAGACCGTCAGGCTGGATTTGTCATGGGCCGTGACCGTCAAGGCAATGAAACAAAAGCAGGCTTAGTCTCAGTATCTATCGGGATTGTTAGTAATCGTGAGCAAAAAATTACCCATGTCGCTCAAGTAGGAGAAATCGGCGCGGAACTCAAGAAATACGCGAAGAGTGTCGGAAAAAGTAATTTTGTTAGAAATCAACGAAAGATTTAAGGCGGTCCACCTTCACCCCCGCCCCCGCTTCCGCTTCCGCTCCCGCCGCCGCAATCAACCGGGCATGTTACCGCAGTTTCAGTCCCGCTGCAGACGCTATCACCGCAGGATACCGGGACAGGAACAGGAGTAGGCGTCGCATTAACGCAGATCGTCCCGTTACATGTTTGCCCGTATGGACAATAACAAAATCCGCAATTATCACCGACATTACATGTTGGCAATGTCGCCACACATTCACCAGTAATACTGCAATTAGGCGCTGACGCAGGGCACGCACAAAAAGTAACCCTGCAATCCTCTCCTACCGCGCAAGGACCGCCGACACAAAATTGAGAACTCTCCCCAGGGCAAGGCGCCCCGCCGAAAGCAGGGGCCGGACACTCGCAGGTCCTGAAATGATAGGTGCCCGGTTTAACGCACAGCGACCATTCACACCATCCGCCGTTAATGGGCTCTACATCATCACCCATAATGACATTGGTGATTTGTTCGTAATAAACATTTGATGTGCTTCGGACTTGATTCATGAAGCCGTTTTTAGAAAAAGCGGTAATCACGACTAAGGCGACAATACCGCACAGGAGCAAATACTCCAACGCGGATTGGCCGTTATTGGACTGAAGATATGATTTTTTCATAGCTTAATATAAATATAACACGTTATGCGAGGCTTTTCAAATAACGCGCCGCAAGAGCGGGGTTCGGCGCCCCGTAAAAATAACTTGCGGTAATCAGGACATGCGCTCCGGCCTTAACCGCAGAGGGTGCTGTTTGATCATTGACTCCCCCGTCAACCGCAATATCCCCTTTAAAAGAAGCCTTAAGCTCCTCGATCTTCGGCAAAACAGAAGCAATAAATTTCTGGCCGGCAAATCCTGGATTAACCGACATGATAAGAACGCCGTCACAGTCATTAAGCACATCGCGGACTAACGGTGTGGCGGGATTAACGACAATAAAAGCTTTTTTACCTAAAGACCGGATGCGTTTTAAATCCGCACGCAGGGCACTTGCATCAACGCTGTCAACCGATTTCGGCCATTGATTCCAGTCTTTTGAAGACGCCGAACGTTTTCCATAGCATTCCACTTGAATTTGAATAATGTCCGCCCCGGCCTTCGCGTAAGCTTCAATATAATCACCAGGATGTTCAATCATTAAATGGGCTTCGAGGGGAAGCTTGGTGTGAGGACGAATCGCTTGAATAATAACCGGACCAATGGTCAAATTTGGCACAAAATGGCCATCCATGCAGTCAATATGAAACCGATCAACACCCGCCGCCTCGCTTTTTTTTATTTCCGAAGCAAGATTAGCAAAATCCGCCGACAAAATACTCGCTGAAATCTCAATCGTTTTCATATAAATAAAATAATCGTTGGTACCACTCTATTACAAATACTATTGGTACTTTTCCTAGGTAACGAAAAGTGCGTGGGGAGGGAGTTGAACCCTCAAGCCTTACGGCACACGCCCCTCAAACGTGCGCGTATACCAATTCCGCCACCCACGCGCAGATTCTTCTATTTCCCACTCAACGCTGCGGCGATAAACGCCCTAAATAAAGGGTGAGCAGCGTCGGGCTTTGATTTAAACTCAGGATGAAACTGACAGCCGACAAACCAAGGGTGATCCTTGATTTCAATGATCTCAACCAAATCACGTTCCGGATTAACACCGGCAATCACAAAACCTTTATCTTCAAGCGCCTTACGGTATTCATTGTTAAATTCATACCGATGACGGTGCCGCTCTGAAATTTTGACAGATTTATACGCGTCATAGGATGTGGTGCCTTTCTCAAGCGCGCAGGCAAAAGCCCCTAAGCGCATGGAAGCGCCTAAATTCTCTATCTTTTTTTGTTCCTCAATTAAACTGATGATCGGATATTTTGTATCACGGTCGAATTCCGTCGAGTTTGCATCCTTTAAACCGCAGACATGGCGGGCAAATTCGATGGTGGCAATCTGCATGCCTAAACAAATACCAAAAAACGGGATCTTGTTTTCACGCACGTATTGGACAGCGCGCACCTTGCCTTCAATACCGCGGCTGCCGAAACCACCGGGGATCAACACGCCGTCGATGCCCTTAAGAAACTTTCTGGGGTCTCCTTTTTCTAAGTCTTCTGAATCAATCTTGGCAATATTAACCTTAGTATTATTAGCGATACCGCCGTGAACCAAGGCTTCATAGATTGATTTATACGCATCCTGAAGGGCGATGTATTTACCAACCACGGCAATCTTAACTTCTTTAGCAGGCGTGCGCAGACGTTTTAATACCCCCTCTTCCCATTGCTTAACCCCGCGGTCTGGTAATTTAATATTTAATTTCTTTAAAACCAGGTCATCCAAACCTTCTTTTTTAAGCACGACTGGGACTTCATAAATATGCTTCACATCAATAGCTTCAATAACTGCTTCTACGTCGACATTACAGAATAAGGCAATCTTTTCACGCTGTTCCTTGGTGATAGTCTTTTCGGTGCGGCATAATAAGATTTGCGGAATGATCCCTATTTCTCGCAAACGGCCTACAGAATGCTGGGTGGGTTTTGTTTTCTGCTCGCCGGCAGATTTAATAAATGGCAGAAGTGTCACATGGATATTAAGCGCGTAATGCTCGCCCAATTCCCAACGCAATTGGCGAATAGCTTCCAAAAACGGCAAGCTTTCAATATCTCCCACCGTGCCGCCAATCTCAACAATGGTGATGTCTACATCATTTATTTTAGCAACCTTCTTAATGCGTTCTTTTATTTCATCTGTAATGTGCGGGATAATCTGGACTGTCTTTCCCAAGTAATCGCCCCGACGCTCCTTAGTAATGACGCTAAAGTAAACCTTGCCCGCAGTGATACTGCTGTCCTTGGACAGGACGGCATTGGTGAAACGCTCATAATGCCCCAGATCCAAATCTGTTTCCGCCCCATCGTCGGTGACATATACTTCACCGTGCTGATACGGATTCATGGTGCCGGGATCGACGTTTAAATATGGGTCACATTTGATGATAGCCGTCTTAAGCCCGCGCAATTCCAACAGCTTGGCTAAGGACGCGGCCGCAATGCCCTTACCCAAACTTGAAACCACCCCGCCTGTCACAAAGATAAATTTACTCATATAATCCTCATTGTCGTCCCCGAATGTTTCTGTCGGGGACCTAGTTCACCTCTAGATTCCCGATGACCTTTAAAAATACCCGGTATGAGGGTACAAAAACTCCTGCCTGCCGGTAGGCAAGGTTCGGGAATGACACTCTTACTACTTATTCCAACCTTAACTTATCTGTATTCTTTGGGATTTCAACCGGGTACTTGCCCGTAAAACATGCTGAGCAGTATGCCCCCGGTTTTTTCATTACGCCTAACATGCCCTCTAAACTTAAAAAACCCAGGGAATCTACCTTGATAAAATCAGCGATCTCCTGAACGCTCTTATTATGGGCAATCAACTCGCCTCTGGAGGGGAAGTCTATCCCATAAAAACACGGCGATACAATCGGCGGACAGGAAATGCGCATATGAATTTCTTTAGCACCCGCGTCACGAATCTCTTCAATACGGTTGCGTGAAGTAGTGCCGCGCACAATTGAATCTTCGACGACAATGACTTTTTTTCCTTTAAGCATTTCACGGATAGGGTTAAGCTTGACCCGTACGCGGAACTCACGCAAGAATTGCGTCGGCTGAATAAAGGTGCGGCCGATATAGTGATTGCGAATCATGCCGATCTCAAATGGGATGCCTAATTCCTGCGCGAAACCAAGCGCCGCGTAATTACCGGAATCAGGGATGCCCATGACAAAATCAGCTTTCGCCGGATGCTCCTTAGCTAACTGCGCGCCTAAACGTTTGCGCACTTGATAAACGTTATCGTCAAAAATGTGACTGTCAGGCCGGGCAAAATAGACATTCTCGAAAACGCAATGAGCTCTCTTTTCTTGTTTAGCGCCGGGCAAAAACACCGATTCAATCTTATTGCCTTTAATAATGACCACTTCACCCGGTTCAATTTCCCGAATAAATTCGGCCTTCATTAAATCAAAAGCGCATGACTCCGACGCCAAGATATAGCCATCTCCCAGCCTGCCAAGCGATAAGGGCCTAAACCCCTGAGGATCCCGGGCACCGATAATCGTGTCCTCATACAGCAATACCGTCGAAAATGACCCCTTTAACTGCGCCAAGACCTTGGTAAACCATGCCTTTAAGTCACCATTGGACGATCTGGCCAGTAAATGCACAATAACCTCAGAATCCATTGATGTCTGGAATATAGAACCTTCATCTTCAAGCTTCGCGTACAGCTCTTCGGTGTTGGTTAAATTCCCGTTATGGGCAATGGCAATTGGCTTTTTGCGGTGTGTCACCAATATCGGCTGTATATTCTTTGCGCTCGAAGAACCTGTAGTTGAATAGCGCGTATGGGCGATCGCCACATGGCCTTTAAGTTTACCAATATTACTTTCATCAAAATTATCCACCGCTAAACCGGAACGCTTGATGATATGCGTTTCCTTACCGTCGTAAGAAACAATCCCTGCGGCTTCTTCTCCCCGGTGTTGAAGGGCATACAGGCCTAAAAAGGCCATTTTGCTTGCTTCTTTATGATGGGAAATCCCAATAATGCCGCACATTAAACACTTACCTTTGTTTGATACAGCGTCTGCAAGGGTTCAACATCAAAATTATCTTTAATGATCGCTTCAATCCCATTAACCGCCGCCCACGCGCCCTGTAAGGTTGTAATACAGGGAATGTTATGTAAGATGGCCGCGGCGCGGATGGAACGCATATCTGACTGGCTCTTTTTTCCAGAGGGCGTATTTATGATTAAATTTATCTCACCTTTTTTAACCAAGGTCAAGGCATTATTTTCCCCTTCTTGGTTCTTATCCACAATAGCTACATCAATGCCGGAAGAACGCAAGACCTTGGCGGTGCCCTTGGTTGCGATAATCTTAAATTTCAAATCAGATAATTTCTTAGCCATAAAAGCCACCTGCCGTTTATCGCTTTCATTGACGCTGATAAAAACAACGCCGGATTTAGGCAGGGCTTGGTTGGCTGATATCTGCGCCTTGGCAAAAGCCGCGCCGAAAGACTGTGCTGTTCCCATCACCTCACCGGTTGATTTCATTTCCGGCCCGAGGATGATATCAACGCCGGAGAACCGGCTAAATGGCAAGACAGATTCCTTAACGGCAAAATATTTCAAATCATCGGGATTCGGCAAATCGTAATCGGTCAATTTCTTGCCCGCCATAACCTGCGCCGCTATCTTAGCTAACGGTACGCCCGTCGCCTTTGACACAAAGGGCGATGTCCGAGAGGCGCGCGGATTGACTTCCAAAACATAAACCTGGCGCCCTTTAACAGCAAATTGAATATTGAGCAAACCCGCCACTTTAAGGGCACGGGCCAAACGCACCGTCTGGGATTTTATATCCTTAATCACTTCCTCGCTTAAGGTGTGCGGCGGTAATACACACGCAGAGTCACCGGAATGGATGCCTGCATTTTCA
>CAZCHB010000011.1:0-17802 GCA_964498235.1 uncultured Planctomycetales bacterium | reverse complement strand
ATCCAGCAAAAATTATAAAGCAGGATAAAATGCCTAAAATTGTAGAAAGAAAAGCAAAGCGGATGCGCGAAATTTCGGCATTTGAGTGATTGATAACCGATAAAAGTTTTATTGATAAAACCGGCAAAACACAAGGCATGACGTTTAAGATTAACCCGCCTAAAAAAGCAAAGGAGCACATCAGCACCCAGGAATAGGTATTGCCTTCATCAGCTGGCGTGACTGGGGTGTTCACCTGAAAACTGCCCTGATCCGTCTTCATAATTCCTTCCACACGCAATGGAACTTGCCGCAGCAAATTCGATCTTTTCATCTCAAGCGTGAAACCATCCGGCCTGGGCTTAAATATCTGTGGATCTGCATGTAGAATAAAATCAGGACGATTAGGAAAAAATTGCGCGGTATTAAATGAGCCTCCGTTTCTTAAGATAATCTTCCAAGACTGCGCCATTTCAATAATACTAATATCCCCCGGAGTTTGCGCTTTAGGCAGCTGTGCACGGGCATCTGAGAAAACCTTGGCTAATTCTGCGCTTAACTTTGTTTGCGCCGAAACGCGGATCAATTGCTTTAATACCCCCCCGCCTGGAATACAGTCAACCCGGCAAGCCAGCCAACGGATATCAGCGCTAATACTAACATCCGTTTCAAACGGCGTTTCTACGCTTGTCGTTATATCAACTAAAAAATATACCTCGTTGTCATACCCATAAGCCGCTAAGGGCGGAGCGTCAATGCGTTTTGGGACCGGCCATTGAATGGGGCCGGCGGACCATCCTGACGGTAAATTCCACCGTATCTCAGGCGCCATGCCGGAATCTCCGGGATTAAACCAATATACATGCCAATCCGGATCCATCCGCATGCGTATAGCGACCGTGAAAACATCTTGCGGTTTGACGGAAACAGCTTCGCTTAGCAAAGAAACTTCAGTATGAGCCTGAACTAAATCTTCTCGCGCGGCAAGGGGACAAACAAAAAAACTCGCCGAAAACAAAGCACAAAAAATAATAGTCAAAACATTTCTCATTGACAAAGGAGCCTTTCGAAATTAGATTATACATCTATGTCATTGAAGAAACAAAACTTGATCGAAAAACTCTTTGAATTCATTCTCTGGAAATCCCGGCTGATTATCCTGCTTGCCGTTATTTTCGGTATAATTGGCTCTTTTGCCCTCTTTATCGCCGGTAGTTTTGAGATTTACCACACCGTATCGCATTTATTCCCTGGCGGCGGAAAAGAGCCCAACTACAATCAACTGCTTATTGGAATCATTGGGGCGGTTGACCTGTATTTAATTGGGATTGTCCTCTTGATCTTTTCATTCGGGGTCTATGAGCTTTTTATCTCGAAGATTGACATCGCCCATAGCGATGGGCATGGCCATAACATTCTTGAGATTGAATCACTTGATGAGCTGAAAAACAAATTAATCAAGGTCATCTTAATGGTATTGATTGTCAGTTTTTTCAAAGCTATCTTAAGCACAAACTTTGCGACCCCGCTGGAAATGCTTTATTTCGGCTTAGCCATCCTGACTGTCGCTGGCTCAACTTTCTTTATCCGCAAAATTGATCACGACGAATAATAAGATTAGATTTTTTATTTAAACCGTTGTTTATTCACAAAAAGAAGCGCGGCAAAAACCAATCCTGAATACTCAACGGTAGCGACGAGAATTTGAGTGAAGCGTTTAATGTCCTGCGGAGACAACGTGCGGCCTTCAGGCGTTTCTTTTAAGATAACCTGCGTTTGAGCCCACGTTAAAATCTTGTCGTAACCAAAAAAGAATCCCAGCGTTACAAAAAAGAAATAACCAATCGCCGCGTAAAGCGCCCATTTCTTTAGATGCAGGATATGTAAACCTACGTAAATAGAAAAAATGCCAGCGATGATGGAGAATATGATGCCAATATTTTCTGAAATTTCTATCCCGAAGATCGGCGGAAATGATTGAAACAAGACCCACCTGAACAATTGTTTACACCCTTCGTTAATCAAATACACGCCTAAAAACATCGTCACCCAATTCTCGCGTTCCTTGATGTTTTTATCGGTATAGAAATATTGAGGGTCTCTAACAGGGATATCGGCCTGGGCGTTCTTAAATATATTTAAGGCATACATCCCTAATGTCCGGATGTTAAGAACCTTAACAAACATCCATTCAATCCCTAGGAACATGCTCCACAAGATGGCAACACCAAAGGCATTATTAGGGAGAACTTTCAAGACTGCAGGAAAGAAAGCATGCACAAAGCCTAAGAGGGTGCTTAAAAAACAGAAATCAACATAGACGGCCAAGATAAGCCGTCCTTTTGATGCTGAAGGATTTGACTCGTATTGGGCGTCACTCACGTTGATTAACTGCGGTATTCAGCAAATAAATCCGTCGATAAATAGCGCTCGCCTGTTGAAGGAATGACCGCAACGATCAATTTTCCTTTATTTTCAGGGCGCTGGGCCACCTTGATGGCCGCGGCCACATTCCCGCCGGAAGAAATACCGCACAAAATACCTTCTTCTTTAATCAGGCGTTTGGCCATGGCAAAAGCCTCATCATTGGTTATAGGAATGATTTCATCGATTAATTTCGTATCAACAATGCTTGGGATAAAACCAGCACCGATCCCCTGGATCTTATGCGGCCCCGGAGGATTGCCCGCTAACACTTGGGACGTAGCCGGTTCGACAGCCACCGCTTTAAATGAAGCTTTGCGCTGTTTAATAACCTGAGCCACTCCGGTGATCGTCCCGCCGGTTCCCACGCCAGCCACCAGGAAATCAACCTTCCCATCGGTATCTTTCCAGATTTCTTCAGCCGTGGTCAATCGATGGATCTCAACGTTAGCTTGATTATCAAATTGCTGGGGCATGAAATATTTGTCAGGATCTGAATCGTACATTTCCTTGGCTTTCTTGATCGCCCCCTTCATCCCTTCTGCACCTGGAGTCAGGATTAATTCAGCCCCTAACGCCTTGAGCAAGGCCCGGCGTTCCAAGCTCATTGTTTCAGGCATGGTCAAGACAAGCTTGTAACCTTTTACCGCGCAGACAAAAGCCAAGGCGATCCCGGTATTCCCTGAAGTTGGCTCGACGATCACGGTATTGGCCTTAATCTTGCCGGCTTTTTCAGCAGCTTTAATCATATTATTCCCAATGCGGTCTTTAACGGAATGCAAGGGATTAAAAAATTCAAGTTTAGCGACGATGGTCGCGTGGCAGCCTTGGGTGACTTTATTTAATTTAACTAAGGGCGTATTACCGATAAGTTCTGTAATGTCATTCGCGATTTTCATGACTCCTCCAATGGTTATACTTTTGCTTTTGATTTCTTCAAATAAATCATCATCAGCGTAATTGCCGACGGCGTAACCCCTGAAATACGATTAGCCTGACCTAAGGTGGTTGGGTTAAAACGTTTCATTTTCTCTTTAATTTCTTTAGACAGCCCCGGCACAGCGTCAAAATCAAAACCATCAGGGATACGGATATATTCGATATGGCGGAATTTCTCAATGTCTTTTTTCTGGCGCTGGATAAACCCTTCATACTTTATCTCATATTCTACTTGGGCAATAATCTCTGGGGACACCCTCAACAAAGCTTCCTTACTATAAGAGGCAATCATATCATAATTAACCTGAGGACGCTTAAGCAAATCATATAAACTTATGGTCTGCTTAAGGGCTGAACTGTCCAACGCTGCTAACTTCTCGTCAAGCATGGTACCAGGCCCTATCTTGGCATAACGCAGGCTCTCGATCTGCCGGTCAATCATCTTATATTTATTAACCACGTGTTCATAATCATGAGTGGACAGCAGGCCTAATTGAAACCCGTATTTAGCCAGACGGATATCCGCATTATCTTCACGCACAATCAGGCGGTATTCCACGCGTGATGTAAACATGCGGTAAGGCTCTTCTGTCCCCTTGGTCGTTAAATCATCGATTAAAACACCGATATAAGATTCATGCCGGCCTAAAATGAACGGCTCTTTACCCTGGACTTGTAATGCCGCGTTAATTCCCGCGATCAATCCTTGGGCACCAGCTTCTTCATAACCCGTGGTGCCGTTAATCTGGCCAGCTAAATATAATCCTTTAATCTTTTTTGTCTCTAGTGTCAACTTAAGTTCCGTCGCTGGCACCACCCCATGTTCAATCGAGTAACCGGGACGCACAATCACCGCTTTCTCCATCCCCGGAATAGTATGAATAAATTGTTCCTGCACCTTAAGCGGCAGTCCTGTTGAAACGCCGTTTGGATAATATTCAAACGTATCCAGCCCTTCAGGCTCTAAGAACACATGATGGGTTGATTTGTCAGCGAATTTCTTTAATTTATCTTCGATCGAGGGGCAATAGCGCACACCAGTTGCTTTTATCTGGCCTGAGTACATCGGGGACAAATGAAAATTAGCACGGATGATATCATGCGTCGCTTCCGTCGTGCGCGTTATATGGCAAGGCAGTAAAGGCTGGTCTTTGGGAATAAAGGGCGTACGGAATGAAAACGGCACCGGAGGATTATCTGAATCCTGACGCTCCAAGCCGTCAAAATTAATCGTCCTGCCGTCGATGCGCGGGGGTGTCCCGGTCTTAAACATCAAGACGTCTAACCCTAAATCTCGGATGGAATCCGCTAACCGATTAGAGGCAACTTCACCCACGCGCCCGCCCTGTGTAATGCTTGGACCCACATGAATGCGGCCATTTAAAAAAGTTCCCGTGGTAATCACAACAGCTTGAGCTTGAAGTTTTAAGCCGGATTTTGTGGTCAACCCCGTAACAGCTCCCCGTTCAACTAATAATTCACTGACCTTATCTTCTATAACCGTTAAATTAGGCTGATTTAAGACGACACGGTTCATGTAAATACGGTATAGCTTGCGGTCACTTTGGCAGCGAGACGACCGCACTGCTTGTCCTTTAGACGCATTTAATTGACGGAACTGGATTCCAGTACGGTCAGCGGCCAACCCCATTTCACCACCCAAGGCATCAATCTCCTTGACTAACTGCCCTTTGCCTACCCCGCCAATGGCTGGATTACAGCTCATCTGGCCGATGGTTTCTTTGGATAAGGTAACCATGGCCGTGCGGCATCCCATGCGGGCTGATGCTAACGCAGCCTCAATTCCTGCGTGTCCGCCACCTATAATTATGCAATCAAAAACAAGATTCATATTTAATAAATATCCACTATGGCGAGATCTCGGCAAAGCTTCCAGCTTTGGCGGAGTCGCTACCTATCACTATGCAATTAAAAGAGTTATTCATAGAAAGGGTAATTTAACACGAAAATCTGAGAATTGCAAGGGTGCTATTGGCTAAGACGAAGGCGCTGCGCAGGATTCACGGATAATCAACTCAGGAGGAATAAGCTTACGGACTAGACCGGTAGACTTATTTTGCATATAATCATTAAGTATTTTGACCGCCTCTTCTCCCATTGAAAACAACGGCTGTTTGATTGTTGTCAAGGAAACTGGACCAAAGAGTCCAGCTGGATTATCATCAAAACCTATGACAGATATGTCTTCAGGCACCTTGATGCCGTTTTCCATGGCCACCGAAATAATTTCAAGAGCCATGTCATCAGAAGCGGCAAAAATAGCCGTAGGCGGATTGTCCAAGGCGAACAATTTCTCAGCAGCTTGCCGCGCGGATCTTCTGGAATAATCTCCCTTATGAAAATATTCGGGCTCAAAAGCAATGCCTTTTTTCATCAGCGCTTTTTGGAAACCTTCAAAACGGTCAATCCCCGCCTGTGTCTGCATATTTCCAGTAACCGTGGCAATTCTTTTATGGCCTAGGCTGATTAAATACTCTGCCGCATCCTGACCGCCCTTAAAATTATCCACCGCGATATAGCTGACTTCCAAATCTTTAACCACATGATTAATAACCAAGCACGGTGTCCCATCAGCCACCGCTTCTTCAACCTGCGCGCGATTTTCAATAATATCCGCAAAAATTAAACCGCCCGCGTAATTTGATTTTAATGGGTTACGCCCGTCGGTAATATGAAATATTAAATCTAACCGGTTAATTTCACAGCCATGTCCTATCCCACGCATTAATTCCACGGCATAAAACGAGTGAAAAATACCTGGAAAACCAGGGATCACAAAACCGACGGCGGTACTAACTGAACCCCTTGCTAGACGCTGTGCAGTGGCATTTGGTTTAAACTTTAAAGAAATGATTGCTTCTTCAACACGGGCGGCTATTTCTTTATTGACGGTGGGGACTTTATTTAAAACACGGGAAACTGTAGTGATAGAAACATTAGCTTTACGTGCAACATCCGTGATACTGGATCTTTTTCTGATGACGCTCACAAAATTAACCTCTAATAACGGACAACATCTCCGACTTTCAACTTAACGGACATTTGCTTGATGTCAGCGGCGGAGATATCTTTTCGCACTTGAATAATCTCTAAAACACCAATTTGGCGATTGTCACGGAAAACATTTAATTTACGGCCAACCTGACTTGCATCTGATTCGCCTAAGTCAACAATCGCAAAATTATTTGGTTCGTTGATACTGATAACAGCACCCTGAACTTTTCCAGAATTACTGATTGGGAGATTATTTGAACCTTGGCCGCCGCTGCCATTAACGATAATCGGCGAAAGTTCTACTCCGCCACTCACAGGTTTTGTTGGCAAATCTGTTATCTTCTTATCTAAATTTTGCTTAATCTGCCAAATTTCATCAATGCGCCCTTGTATGACACCTTCTGTTTCAGTGAGCTTTTTCTGCATGACGACTTTGTCTTGATTAATCTTTGCTATCGTCTTTTCTAAAGCTAACTTAGTGCTGGTCAACTGTTTAATTTGACCTTGCAAATCAAGATTCTCTTGTTTAATCTTTTCTGCCTTTTCAATAGCAATTTTCTGTTCATCACGTGAGCGAGCCACTTCCATCGATAAGTTGTTCGCTAAATCTTCATTATATTTTATTTTGCGTTCCAACTCTTCTTGGGTTTCCTGCATCTTATGTTCAATTTCACTCTTGCTGTCCGTCAGATTCTTTAGTTCCATCTGCATATCAGCATTCTGTTTCTTAAGCTCAACCACTTGTAGGACGCTTTGATCTAAATCAGCCTTAGCTTTTTCTAAATCTAATTGCAACGTTGCTTTTGCTTTAAGAATTTGCGCCCAGTATGCATCGCCCTTTGGCGTTGTCACTTCAGGAGTTTCTGAATCAATGCTAGCTTCTGCTTCAGCAGCCAGTTCACGTTCTTTGTAAACAATTTTTTCAACAACTTTTTCAGGCTGATTCTTTATTTTCTCCATCAGATCATCACGTTCCCTGCGGATTGTTTCTAAGCGATTCTTCCAATCATCCCGATCCTGGGTGATTTGATTTAATTCTTCAGTTACTTGGTCGGATTTTGTTTTTAGCTCATCGTACATTTGCTGTACGTCTTGTTTTTCTTTACGGGATTGGGAAAGGCTATCAGTTAAGGATTTTACTTCTTTTTCAATCTTTTTAGACTGCTCTAAAAGTTTAGAGGCTTTTTCTTGAGAGTCGGTGATTTGCTGCTGAAGACCTTGGTTCTCTTTTTCTAAAGTATTTTTCTGTAAAAGCGTGTATACGGCAAGGCCGACACTAGCAATCAAAAGGACAACTAAAATAGCTAACGCACTTTGTACAGCTTTAGACATAACTACTCCTGTTAATTAATTGAACATGAAAAATATAACAAAGTTCAATTAACAACACAAGGGAATTTAAATCTTTTTTATATTATTTTTATTCGAAGTGGATGTCGTCGAGAAAAAAGACGCAGGATTCAGGATTGCTCTCAACATTGGCGATCCATGCAAAACCGCCGCTAATATACGATAAGTCTTTGCCGCGCAAATCGATAGAATATTGCCGCCATTCTTTGGATAAAATAACAGGGCCAATACCAGCGGCATCAGAATCAGGAAATTCACGGCTGACGCCAACCCCCCCAATTCTAAACTCAGCAATAACTTCATCACCTTTTTCACCGCGAGCCCAAAACACAAGTTTTGAAGCACCATTTAAATTATAGCCGCCTTTACGGTCACCCCAATTATCGGCAGGATTTAGCCAATAAACACCTGCCCAGCGACGGCCTTTGATAGAACAAGGCACATCATAAACAGCCTTGATGCAGGTTTTACCGTCTTTACAGCTTTCTGTCCAAGCGTCGTCCATGACGATACATTCGCCATTTGGCATATACCCTGAAGGAGTAAACCGATTTGTATTACCCTTTTCATCGTAGACGACAAATGGCTTAAACAATTTTACATCTTCGGTTTGTGCAAACCCATCGGCAGACAAACCAATCAATATAAAAACCGCCGGGGCTAAGAATAAGCCCCGACGGATATCTAACAACTTAATACAATTAAACATTATCTAATTCACCCAATTTTTGTTGAGCGGCTTCCGCAGGTTTCCAGAACCATCCTTGAGGATCCCAGCATTGCGCATAGAAATATTCATCAATCAATTTCTTAAACGTAGCGGCCGCTTCTTCTTTTTGACCAGCGGCGCGGTAAGCTTCACCTAAAATAAATAAGCCCGTACCAACATCATTTAAAGCCCAATAACTAAACGTTTTTTCTTTAGATTCCCACGGATATTCCTTTAAGGACGCTTGCATTTCTTTTGCCTTAGCGGAATATAATTCGATCGCCTTGTTAACATAAGCCACCGTCGCATTTAAATCTTTAGCGGCCAGCGAAGCCCATGCTTTTTGAACCAAGGTGCTCGATTTATAATCACCAAATTCTAAATCAACACCCGCTTCCATCATTGCTAATTTTTCTTTAGCCGCTTCTGCAGGTTTCCAGAACCAGCCGCCTAAATCCCATGCTTGGCCATAGGTATAATCCTTAATGAGTTTATTGAAAGCTTCTTTGCTTTCTTCTTTCATATTGGCTTTACGATAAGCTTCGCCTTGGATATAGTAGGAAGTAGCTACATCATTAATCGCCCAATATTTAAAAATATCATCATTCTTTCCAGTAGGATAATCTTTTAATTCAGATTGCATTTTGCGGGCATTTTCAGCATACATTTCGATACACTTATTGGTGTAAGCTAAAACTGATTCAATATCATTCTTTTCTAAGGCTTGCCATGCTTTAGTTGTTAATGTGCTTGATTTAAAATCACCAAAATTAACCGCAGCTTTAACAGGTTCAGCCGCCATATCTGAAACATCGCCCTCTTCAGTAGATGCTTGAAAATCATTGACAGAAACATCCGTAGTTTCTTCCGCGGCATAAGCTGGAACGAAACTGCTTAAGAATAAAAGACTTACGATAACTCCTAACTTCTTCATACCTGCCTCCTGTAACTCATTGGTTATTAAACTCAAATTGGGATTTGCACGTAAGATAAGTATACACTATAAATAAGTGGTTTTCAAGTCGATATTTCGACGGTGCTGCTATTTATTATTCCATAATTTCTTGTAGACATCGTAGACTTTACGGGGTTCACGCAGGTAAGGACTACTCTTGCCTTCACCTTGGCCAAACAAACCAAACCATTCCTCATAGTAGTAACCGCCCGGGAAAGGGCCTACCACATCTGCTTTTGTATCATGTAAAGAAGGTTCATAATTTTTCCACCATTCATCAACCCATTCAAAAGCCACACCGCCAATTGAATTGCCTATCCCATCAACATAAGGGGCACTATTTTCTTCTATATCTATCCAATTATTTTTATGATAATCAGCTTGGGCTTCTTCTGCTTCTTGATGCGTCATTAATTCACCCCCAAAAGCAGGCGCTCCGTATTCAGTGATAAATGCCGGCCTATCTGCCGCTTCCGCAACCTGCTGCCAAAATGAACCAAACCCATAATCACCACGGTAAACATTACCCGCATAAACATCTACTTCAGGGGCTAATTTAGCGAATTTATCCAAAAATAAAGCATCTCCATTGCAAATAGCAACGGGATGGTTAGGATCTAACGATTTAATCATTTTAGCAACATTATTGACAAATTTATAATAACTATCCGGCTTCTTATCCGCATTTGAAGCCACCCCGTAATTATTCTCATTGCCTAAAACCCACATTAAAATATAGGGCTCATTCTTATATTCCAAAACCATTTCTTTAACACTTGCCATCATTTTTTTCTGATGTTCCGGATTATCATAATCGGTGCCGTCCGCCCAAGTGGCCCCTGAACCAATCGCATATTTACCAAGAAAGTCACTCATAACCACCATAAATCCGTAATCTTTATACATTTTTCTTAAAAAATCCCTGCTTAATTTCATTGGATGATGGTAAAGCCGGATGGTATTAACTCCCATTTCCTTCATTAATGCAAAATCACCAACGCTAGGCTCATCAGCATCTTGTTTGTTGTTATGATTACGATCAACAAACGCCTCATAGGGCGCATCAATCAACCCATTACGATTATCATCCTGCTCCATCCAATTCGTTAAAGTTCCTTTGTCTGGACTTTGTCCAATCTTGGTTGGATTATATGTAATACCTTTAATGATAAACGGCTTATTCTTAACCAAAAGCTGCCAATGATTATTTGCGTATTTAGCTAAACGAACCGTGCCCTTACCTATTTTGACAACTTCTTTACCGAGGCTTTTCTTTGCACTCTGAATGGTCTTATTCTTAATCTTTGCAGCTTCATCATCAGTCAAAAGACGGATCGTTCCCGGCGATGTAATCGTAATATCATTATGCGGATCGTTATCGTAAGAATTGATAATTTTAATCTTAGCCCCTTTAAACTCAAGCTTTAATTCTGGATGTTCTCGAACAATATTATTTATTTTAGCAATAGCTGCCTGACCGGGATACCAAGGCGTCTGCCAATATGTCCATGCAATCGTATTTGGAAAATGGACAATCAACGCTTGATAACATCTAATGGCCTGATAATACATCTTAGCTTGTTCATATATGATCCCTAAATAAAAAAGCCTGACTCCCCAAGGTTCTTCAGCGGTGGCCCATTTAAATACTGCCGCTTCAAGATCCGCCGTATGGACATAATCCCAATGACTGTTCTTTAACCTTCCCTCCCGCACAGCTTTTTTATAATTCGGGTTTTTATAAATGTCCATGATATTTGGATAAACCGACTCACCTAAAGCATCAACCAATCCTTTTTGATCTGTAATGGTATAATGAAAATCTTTCGTCCCAACATTAATAAAATGACCATATTTCATATAATCAACAATCTTATCAGCTCCCTTATTTTGCAAGACAGGCAATGTTTTAGGGCCTTTAGGCTTAACTTCAACTTTATCAATAGGCGTCTCCCCATTTAACACCTTAATGCTTGCCTGTGACTTTTCCTTGACCGACCAATACGAACCCCGGCTGGGATCCCAGGCCTGGGCCCATGGATACTTTGCCATAACATCGGTAAATACAGCTTTAGATTCATCATTTTTACCTTGATGCATCATTGCTTCAGCTTTGATGAACATAGCCGTTGCTGTATCATTCATCACACTATAATTATCGATTTGATCTCGGGCAGGAAAATCATTTAACTGTGCCGCTTGAGCTTGAGCCTGGGCATCGTAGAGCGTTATCATTTGCTCATACGTCTTATTTAGGTCATCAATCTTTTCTTCATTGGAGGCTTTCCATAATAAGCGGACAAACTCTTTAGAGGAAACAACTTCAGAAGAAACAATAGCCTCATCAGCTGATAACTGAGCAGGCGCGCTAAGGAAAGATATAATAAGAATTAAGACTGCGGCGCTTAAATGATTCATTATCCAACAACAGCTCCAGATGATAAGCCTTTAACAATATGTTTCTGCATAGCTAAGTATACCACAATAATCGGTATAGCTGCCATTGTTAGGCCTGCCATTAAAACAGGATAATCGACACTATTGGCGCCTTGGAAAACCATTAACCCGCGTTGAAGAGGCATTAACTTGCTGTCACTAAGCAAAAGGGTGGCTAAGATATATTCGTTCCAGACATTTAATGAATTAAAGATGACAATAACCGCGATCGCAGGGCGCGCCAAGGGTAAGGCCACATACCACCAGATGCCAAGTTTACTGCACCCATCAATACGCGCGGCATCCTCAAGGTCGCTTGGCATCTTATCAAAGAATGTTTTTAACAGCAGAATACTCATCGATAATCCGACATTAATCATGCACAAGATATAGCCGAATTTAGTGTTAATTAATTTTAAATTTGTCATAAGGACGAATAACGGGACAAAGCTTCCCGGCAATGGGATCATCATGGCCGCGACGAATAAATAAAAAAATACATTCTTAAAAGGAAAATTAAGGCGAGAGAATGAATACGCCGCCAGCGACGATATTAAGATAATGCCGGCAACAACACAGGTGGTATAAATTAAACTGTTAATAAAATACGCGCCTAAATTACCTTTAGTCCAGGCAGTAACAAAATTACTTAGTACCAAGCCGCTTGGAATCAGCGACTTATCCATAAAATACGCTTCGTTAGTCGGGATAAAAGCACACCGAATCATCCAGAATATCGGAAACAGGCACGACATGGCAACAATAAGCAGAAACGTATGGATAATCGTAGACTTTAATGAAGAGTAAAATTTATATTTGCTTATGCTCATACCTGTTTAGCCTTATCGGATAATTTCTTAACAAGAAATGAAATACAGACAAGAATGGCCCCAAAAATAACCGCTTGGGCACACGCATAACCAAAACGATTCGTACCCTGCATTGACCCTAGAATAAGCGTTACAGGCACATCCGTATGATGCACAAGTCCCTTATTAACCATGGTAATAATAAGTACAAACACCTGCATCGAACCTAAAATTGTCAAAATAACTACCACCAGAATCACTGGCATCATCATTGGAATAGTGACGCTGGTAAATGTTTTCCATGCCCCAGCCCCATCAACCTTAGCGGCTTCATATAATTGCTTATCAATGGTCTGAAGACCAGCTAAAAGCATGATAAACCCCCAGCCGAACCCTTTCCAGCTATGCACAACTGCAATAGTCGTCAACGCGGTATCTGGCTCAACCAACCATTGATGGACTAATTGAGGAAATCCCGTCGTATAAAGCAGGTGGTTTAAAAGGCCGACATGCTGGCCGTTTTGGACAGCGGGATCCAAGATTGAATTCCATACAATCCCGACAACAACTTCTGATAATACCGGCGGAATAAAAAATACGACGCGATAAAAACGTTTGGCGCGGATTTCACGGTCACATGCTAAAGCTAAGGCAAAGGCAAGGGCATTCTGGAGCGTTAAGGCGATTAACGTAATATAGCCGGCGTGCCCCATAGAGGACCACCAGACCCCATCTCCAAATAATTCCTGAAAATTAGCTAGCCCTACAAATGTTTTAGGGCCAATCCCCTTCCATTCATGCAGCGAAAGATTAAACATCTCAAAAAAAGGGTAAATATAAAAAGTGGAAAAAATAGCTAAAGCAGGCAAAATAAACAAGAAATTCTCAATATTGCTTTTTAAAATCGCCGCTTGTCTAAGCTTTTGGGGCATGATTACTTTTTCTCTTTGGCTACCTGACGGGCCTTAACTTTCTGCACGTCATCAGCAACCTGTTTAGGCGTTTTTTCGCCGATAATGATCGCTTGGATACCCTTATCAAAGGCTTCGACGACTAATGAATCTTCATTTAACGGCCAGATGGTTGGATGCGTTGAATTATCCATGCCCTTAGCAAATGACTCTAATACCGGTGGGATCATGGTCATTGCATCTCGGTTCGACGGCAAATTATTAGTTTCTTTTGCCAAGAACGCTTGATTATCCTTATTCGTCAGCCACTTTAAGAATGCAATAGCTTTATCTTTATTAGCCGACCCATTATTGACCACAAAGGATGAGCCTGCTCCTCCCCAAATTTTTAATGGAAACGCGGTAGATATCGACGGCGGAGGCATAACACCATATTCTAAATTCGGATTCATGTCTTTGTACACATTAACACACCAAGACCCGTTAAAAGTAAACGCTGCGCGTTCCAAGGCAAAATCCTGTTCCGCGTACTTATTTCCCTTTGTTACGATACCGTTGACTAAAGCATCACGGTCCTTTAAATCACGGAATAAATCAAAAACTTTAATCCAGTCAGGGTCTGTATACGGAACTTCACCGCGGAATGTAGCGAAAACTTTTCTTTCGCCCATAATATTAAAAGCATAATTAGACGCAAAACAATCAGCAAGCCAAAGCTCTCCCCAGCCAGAAACAAAGGCAGGAATACCAATGCGCTTAAGCGCTTCAACAGCTTCAATAAATTCATCGTAGGTTTTAGGAGGGGTTACAATACCTGCCTTAGCCAATAATTTCTTATTATAAAGCATTTGCATGTTTGTCACATCAAGGGGAACCCCATAAAGACCGGGCTTAACACCGTAAATGTTACCCTGTTCAAACCGGTTAACAGCAAGCGCCTTATCAAACAGGGATTTTTCCCAAGCCCCGCCGTCCGCAGCATACTCTTCTGTCAAATCAGCCACTAATCCTGCTTTAATAAAATCAGCAACAATAGACTTTTTATCTAAAATACCATAAACATCAGGAAGGACATTGGCTTGTGCGGCGGCGATAATTTTTTGGGAATATGAATCTGATGGAGCAAATAATTCAACGGTGACTTCAATACCGGTTTCTTTTGTATATTGGGCGGCTAACTTTTTAATGGCATCGTCGCGGTCCGTCATCCAATGCCACAGTAAAATTTTATTCGCCGCCTGAGGCTTTTGATCACATCCGACTGTCAATAACAGTAAACAACAAAGGCAAAGGCTAAGAAAATTTTTCATTCAGTCTCCTTGTGTCGAATAAGTGAGATAGAAATTTAACATAGCCCTTAACCGGCGTCAAGTAAAAGCTTTATGGTCATGCCATCCTTAATCGCTGCACGTTTAATAAGAATTGCGCCAGCTGACAATCGCTCAATCTCAACAGGCTTATTATTAAAAAATACTCCTTTAATAGCATACCCTCCAGCATCAACCTTGCGGGGGTTATCATAAACAATACAAATCGTTTGGCCGGCAAATTGACAGGTAACCGCAGCAGAGCCTGCCGCATCAAACTGTTCCTTAACTAGTTGGGGCGCTATGACCAAATCGCCGTAAAGGCCGCGCACACCCAACGTCTGCGTCAATACCGTCAACACATACCACGACGCTGAACCCGTTAGATAATGGTACATGCCCCTGCCTTCTGAATCAAAATATTCAGGGATACCGGGATAAATCTTGCTTTTCTTCCCATCTATCGCCATTCTATAAATAGAATTAAGCACCTCATGGCCTTCACGGACAAAGCCCCGAACATACAACGCATAGGCATACATCACATTCATATGGGAAAAAAAGGCGCCGTTCTCTTTTGTCCCGTAAGCAAAACCAAATGCCCGGCCTAACGACAAATAATGGCGCAGACCGAAATCCGTATTTAAACGGAAACCGCCCAATTTTTTATCCCGCAAGAATTGATTAGTACTAATAACAACTTGCGCGATCTCTTCCTTAGATGCTAAGCCGCTCATCAACGCAAATACCTGACCCGTCAATGTCATCCTAATCGTATTACCGACAGCACCTTCAACGCGTTTGGCATTATTGTCATAGTAACCATTAAACCATTCATAGACACGGCCAGACTGTACCGCCGTTATTTTCTCGTGGGTGCGGATATGGTCAAAAATCCAATGGCCTTTTTTCCTCAAATCACCGGCAATATCTTTAATATCTACATCTGCTTGATCGCCAGATAATGACGGCTGGACACTGCTAAAATAAGTCCCAAATAAATGAGAACGCTTTTCTTGAGCGTTGTTATAATTCACCGACTGCTTGGAAATTGAATCTAAAAGCGTTAAAACCTCTTTTGCCAGCGTAAGTTTTGTTATTTTCTTTAAACGGGACAGGTCATCTAAAAGATCTGCCATCTTCAATAAATTACCCGCGTAAAATGACGCAAAGGCAACACTTTCACCTTTTGAAAAAGCCATATCCAAACCGTCATTCCAATCGGCGCTCTCTAAACGGATAATATTGTGTTCGCCTACATTAAAGAACTGGACTAGATGCTGAATTAACAAATGCTCAAGGATTGTGCCTTGGTAGACCCTGCCTTTTCGATCTAAAAGTTTGTTGCCATAGGCAGGTGACCACGCTAAATCTTTCTCAAAACTGCGGGACATCTGAGGATCACGAAAATACGTTTGCCGTTGAAATAAAATATCTGAGTCACCGCTTTGATGGACATAAAGCATCAAGGTCAAAAACGGCCAACAGCCATGATCCATCCAAACACGGGTAATCGCATTACGGTCAGCAATAAACTCGCCCGGCTTGGTTCCGATGATCGTCGCATTACTGCCATCGATACGGATCCCTGCGCAATTATTAATTAGATTGTCCCGCACCTCTTGGGGTTCAATTAGAATCAATGACAATAAATCCTGCCACAGATCACGCCAGCCTTTTCCGCCTTTGCCATAATCGTGATCCGGCAAAAATGAACAACCGAAGATCCGTCGTAACACCGGCTGTAACGTCACCCAGCGCATCCACGCGTTAAAATTAGCATCGCCGGTCTTAAAATCAATTGCCGATGATTTCTTTGCCCAAAAATGCTGATTCGCTTTTAAGGCTTTATCAAATTTGAAGGGCGTATCAAAACGGCTGAACACCTGCACGGCTTGCTTGGCAGTGGCGGCCAAACCAATAGCTATAACATAACTCTTAGCTTGGCCGGGCTTTAAGGTTTGCTCTTTAAAACGCAGGGCGCCAACAGCCTCCTTGCCTTGCAAAGCATCTTGGGAAAATTTGGCTGGTTTTTCATTATGTAATACCGCCTGAGGATCTTCAATAGTTCCGCCATCGCCATAAAAAGCATCCACTGTAGGGAATGTGCCCACAATTTCACGGGCCAAGACAAAATAAAGGCTGTGAATCTCCTTGTGCCCTTCTTCATTAAAAGCCATGGTTGGTTCAAGAATCACGCCATGAGGCGTTTGAGTAAGGCGATTAAGCAGGGCCGTCACATGTTCGTGATCGTGTTTATTAGCTAATGACCTGCCAAAAATAGGGATCGCCGCCGTTGCCGTATAGGTAATTGTTTTCTTGGAAATATTCTTAACTGTCACCTTCATCAATTCAATGGTTTCATTTGAGGAAGTAATAAAATTAACCGCTGACAACTCAATGCCGGGCTTTTGATGTGTTCGGGTAAGCTTATGCCAAAGCTGGCCTACCTCCACAAAAGAAGAATCTGGAGCGCTTTCTTTTGCAATTGAAAAAACCTGTTTGTTAATATAAACAAAGAAATTACGCGAGGCAAAACGTAAATCTTCCCTAGACGCTGGTTTTGTCAGATAATGAAATTTATCAATCTTGATATCCCCGCTTAGAGAGGGAGTAATGGCTGATTTAAGCCCTGAAGCATCACTGCCGCAGAGGGGCGCGTAAATGGTTTTTATGCCCGCGGCTTTTGCGGAAACAAAGGTTGGCCCATCTGATATAAAATTAGAAAATTGTTCACTTGGCATAGTCAGATAAGATAACAGAAAGGTGTTTAAAAATCAATGTTGGAAGGAAAATTTATAAAGACGGGACATATTAAAGAAATCAACTCTGGGAAGCTGAACACCAATTTCCCACATCACAGCATTAGCCGGCTTGCTCCAAACAACCTTGCCGTTTAGCACCATGGGCGATCCGCCATCAGGCACCTTAACTTCTAAAGCTATCGGATCGTCTAGAAATAAGCGTT
>CAZCHB010000010.1:17481-17812 GCA_964498235.1 uncultured Planctomycetales bacterium | reverse complement strand
GTAATCAAAAGCGGGATGTTAATTATTGGCGCATCGCTAATAAGACAACATACACGCAAGATGAGAGCCAATGGGATTTTAACGTTTATTATTTTAATGGGGGACTTTTTCATCCCATTTTTCAAGTTTTAGACATTGATTCCCAAGACTACGGAGGAGAAATCCGTTATATGAATACCGCACAATTGTGGGGAAAAGACAATCAGTTCTTAATCGGTTTTGCTCCTTCTCTTGGGTATAAGCAGGATAATCGCTACACCAATTCGGGGGGCGCAAAAGGAACCCGTACCGCCCAGAACGATCAAGAGGCATACAATCTTAATCTCTATGC
>CAZCHB010000010.1:14347-17471 GCA_964498235.1 uncultured Planctomycetales bacterium | reverse complement strand
TATGCGGAAGACCAATTTAAATTTTCGGATCGATGGGCGTTTGTTCCGGGCTTGCAGTTAATTTATGCCCGTCGGCAAACAACGGATTATTATTTCCCCAATGGCGACGATAGCGGTAACAGCGTTTATCGAGGGTTTAGTCCTAAGGCAGGGTTGACCTATGATGTAACAGAGAAGACTCAAGCTTTTGTTGGGTATACACGCGGGTTTGAGCCTCCGACTTTCTCGGAGATATTTGACTCTGCCAGTAACTTTCTTCCTAATAAAGCCCAAAGAAGCCATACGTGGGAAACAGGTGTCCGTGGGAAAGAAGGCCGTTTTGGATATGATGCGACCTACTATTATTCATTGCTGGATAAAGAACTTCTATCTTTAAGTGATTCCGCTGGCAGTCCGCTGGGTACTATTAATGCTCGTGGAAAAACGATTCATCACGGCATTGAATTAGGCGGGAAGGTTGATTTGTTAAATGGATTACTCGCCAAAGAAGTAGATGCAAAGGACAAGATCTATGTTCATGGCGTTTACAATTGGAGCAGTTTCCATTTTAGCGGCGATGAAGTTTATGGAAATAATCAACTGCCGGGTTTACCCGCGCATTTTATGCGCATGGAGTTGGTCTACGAACATCCAGCAGGTTTTTATTTTGGCCCCAACATTGAACGGTCAATGTCGAAGTACCCCATTGATATGGCCAATACATTTTATGCTGATCCATATACAATTTTGGGATTAAAGGCTGGTTATAAAACTCAACATGGGATTTCAGTATTTGTTGAGGCAAAGAATCTTTCTGACAAGATTTATGCCGCATCAACAAGTATTGTTAATAACGCCGCTGGTCTTGACACAAATGCCTCGTTTAATCCCGGCAATGGACGTGCCTGGTATGGCGGCATTGAATGGAAATGGTAAAACAAATTGAAAGGAAAGATATGAAAACACAATTACGCGTTTTATTTCTTATTTGCCTTCTGACGGCAGGTGTTGTTAGTGCCGCTGATGCCCACGAAAAACGCTTTGTTGCTAAAAGGTTTGCTTTTGTTGTTGGATTTATCAATGAACCTGCCTTTTCAGGCCAGTTAAACGGCGTTGATTTACGCGTGTTTCTTAATGAAAATCCTGTTGAAGGCTTAGACAAAGAATTACGCGTAACCGTAGTTCGTGAACAAGAGGGCAAAAGCTTTGACTTGGAATTTCGGGGTAAATATAAAGAGCCGGGGCATTATGCGGCCTATTTTCTTCCGACTCTTCCTGGAAAGTATATCTTTAAAATTAAAGGCAAGATAAACGGTATTGATATTGATGAGCGTTTTGAATCTGGAGATAAATTTAATGATGTTGAAGATACTGGACAAGTTAGTTTTCCTTGAGTTATAGTGAACAGATGATAGATATTCCTGATTTTGTTTACCCCAAAGACGCCCAAGGCAATGCTCTTTGCCCCCGCTGTCAAAAGATTGTTAAGGACTGTGCGTGTCCGGTCAAAGAAGCGCCTAAGCCAAAGGCGCCTAAGATCATGCCCTATGTTCGTTTGGATAAATCGGGACGGCGCGGCAAGGTGGTGACGGTTATTGAACGTCTGCCGAGGGATGAGCGTTATTTAAAAGAATTATCTAAAAAGCTTAAGGTTAAGACAGGCAGCGGCGGGACATTTTATATGGTTGATGATATGGGTGTTGTAGAGATTCAGGGTGACCATAAAAAGATTATTGAGCAAATCCTATGACAAAATTTTTTCAACTATGGCTTCCAGTATTATTGTGGATGGTGTTTATTTTTATCCTTTCAGGGATCCCCGGCCTTAAGACAGAACTTGAATTTGATTTCACATTAAGGAAAGCCGCGCATATTGCCGAATATTTCATTCTGACCCTATTGCTTTATAGGGCCTTTAGGGGAAGTTTTGAGTTGAGTTATTTTACGCTTGTTGTTTGTCCAGCCGCAATCGCCCTGCTGTACGCTATATCTGATGAGTATCATCAAATCTTTGTCCATGGAAGAAATGGGAGTGTCGTGGATGTCCTAATTGATTCAATAGGCATTATCCTTTTTTATATGATTCTAAAATGCAAGAAGAGGTTTAAATGAAGCTTGTCAACGTATGCGTATTATTTCTTTGTTTGATCCAGCCAGCCTATGCGGTAAATGATGTTAAAGATCGGTATAAAGGTATTTCTGTGGGTATAAGTGAGCAGAAATTGTTTAAGGTGTATCCATTTAAAACGGCGCGTACCTACCGTCAGGAAGGGAAGGATCAATGGGTGACGTTTAATGAACCTGCGCGGGGGGTGACGCTTAATTTAATCACCTTTCATTTAAGCCAAGGCGTTGTTGAATCATGGGCTAAGGATGACCGTGATGAAGTGATCACTGAGTACCTTGGGGAGTTTTGTTCGCTTCAAGGGTTCCCGAAAATTTATACGGCGATTAAGGATGTGCTTAAGAAAATCCCGTATAAAGATTTTTTGAACGTCACTAGCCGGCGGCGTCCAGTTATTTTTGTTGAGGTTTATGATTCAGGCACTGCCCGTTTTGCCAGCTCTCAGGAAATGATTATTTCTCAACAAGAACCGCCGTGTTGTCAGGAGGGGTTTACCCTAATGAAATTGGGGCTTGGCTTAGATGGCGGTAAAAGTTCAACAGAAATTGAGGGTGTTGTCGCCCATGAATTAGCCCACCGCGTCCTTGATCATATCATAAATGGCAACGTCGATTGTAATGCTGAACGAGAAGCCAATGCTTTAATCAAGAAATGGGGTTTTGGTGAAGAATTTAAAGCCGCCAGCGCCGCCTTTGGACAACGCAAAGGTGATCCAGTGTCCTGTCAAGAAAAAAATCCTTAGCCTTTAAAATATTATGAAACTTTTCCAGATTCCCGCCTGTCTAAAGCAGTGTCAGTAACAGAACTTTCTCAAACAAAAGGAGTCAAGTATGAGTCACATATCCAAATTAACCTTGCTGTTAGCCGCTGCAATGTTCATTGTCATTGATCCTAACGTTTCATATGCGGACTATCGTCATGATCGTCATGATCGTCATGAAAGGCACGATCGTGACCGTCATTCAAACTTTAGTATCCGATTTTCATTGTGGCCGGAATTTAAGCATTATCCAAAAGTTA
>CAZCHB010000010.1:7480-14337 GCA_964498235.1 uncultured Planctomycetales bacterium | reverse complement strand
CCGCGTGAATATGTGCTGGTGTCACCGCCTGCATACCAGCCGGTGATTGTTAACGGCAATACTTATTACGTGAAAAATGGCGTATACTACATTTATAATGGTTATTACTATCAAGATGTGCCGCCTCCGGTTGTTAATATTGTGCAATCTGTGCCAAATCAAGCAGTAAGTGTTACGGCTGAGGATAAGAATGGGGATTATTTGACAGTCAATATACCTAACCATAAAGGGGGATTTACGCCGGTTACATTAAAGCGTTCTAACGCTGGATTTATCGGTCCCCAGGGCGAATTGTATAAAGACTTTCCCAAGATAGCCCAGCTTGAAACAATTTACGGCAACTAAAACATTGACAGTTCTTTAAGTGGAGTGGATAATTGACTTATCCACATTCGGAGGTTCTTATGAGAGTTCCAAAAACAACTACAACACGCACAGTTACCAGAAAAGCAGTATCAAAAGCCTTGGCGGCACAGGACTCAAAACGAAAACGCTCTCCCGAAGAGCTTCAGCGTGCCATCAGCTTAAAAGCGTATGATCTTTATGTTCAGCGCGGGTGTGTTAACGGGTTTGACAAGGAAGATTGGATGATTGCTGAGCAAATCATTTTGAGTGCCGATGCCTAAAATAATTCTTCTTATCGACGACGAAAAAGATACCGTCAATATCATGAAGAAAAGGATTCAGAATGCCGGCTACGATGCCTATGTGGCGTATAACGGTAAAGAAGGCTTGGAAGCCGCTTCACAGTTGCATCCCCATTTGATATTAACCGATGTCGCCATGCCGGTGATGGATGGTTTTGATTTTTATAATGAATTGAAAAAGCGTCCTGATTTGGCTCATATCCCTGTGATTGTTGCCTCAGCTCATGGGACCACTGAAGAGCAGTTCCGGGTTCTTGGCGTTAAGGATTTTTTAACAAAACCATTTAATACCGATGTGCTGGTTCACCGTGTCGGCAGTTATTTTCAAGCCCAGAAAGCCTTGAAGGTCTTGATTGCAACTAAGATGTTCTATTTGATGAAGACTATCATGGAAGAAACAAAAGAATTTTCCAGTAAGCTTGAGATCCAGCTGACTAAGGATACCCAAACAATTGTTGCGGATGCGCTTAAGTTTAACCCGGATTTGATTTTATTGGATGTTGATTTATTTATTGAGCCAAAGGCTAGTGACGTTGTTGCTGCATTACGCGCCCAAGAGCCATTAAAAGAAACCCACATTTTATTAAACAGAAGCATGTTAGGTGATGACGTATCACAATGTTCCAATGACACGATCAAAGAATGCCTGACAAAAGGGGCCAGCCATTTTGTAGGCTCACTCAACAAGGACGCGTTTTTATTTATTATTCAGGATTACTGCCGTTGAAGACTGTCTTTTTTTTCGCCTTTCTTCTTTTGTATCCCTACTTAGCATACAGTGATGAGTCAATCCGCCCTGGCCTTTTTGTTTCAGTGATTGATAAACGGCCGGTCTTAAACAGCCGTGAAGAAATTACAGAGCTTATCAAATTTGCAAAAAAATCCGGCATTAAGACCTTGTTTGTTCAATTCTACCGTGCGAATAAAGCATGGTTTCCGACCAAGGCGTCAGATACAAGTTTCTACCGGGATTCTTTAAACTCTGTTGGCGAGGATGCATTCGCGTTATTAATAAGGTCCGCCCACCAACAGGGAATAGAAGTTCACGCGTGGCTTAATCTTTTAAGTTTAAGCGCCAATAAAGATGCCCCGATCTTAATAAAGTATGGGTTAGATATCTTGACCCGTAATGTTGAACTTAAGAGAGATTTAGAAGATTATAAGATTGATAATCAATATTTCTTAGAACCTTCAGATCCGCGTGTTAAGCGTGAACTTTTAATAATTATCAGTGACCTTTTAAAAAAATATCCTGAGTTAGACGGCATCCAATTTGATTATATCCGTTATCCTGATTCCCATCCATTCTATGGCTATTCCCGCCATAATATGGAGTTATTTAAACGCTCGACAAGAATCAAAGACATCAAGGAAGAAGATCCTGTTTGGAAACAATGGAAAAGAGACAATGTAACTCGTTTATTAACGGCTTTGGTTAAAAAAGTCCGCGCGATTCGTCCGCGAATGCACATATCAACAACTGGCTGTGTATCTTATTCCAGGTCTTATCATGAGGCATTTCAGGATTGGCCCTTATGGGTCAATACAGGCCTTGTTGAGTTTGTAACCATGATGAATTATCCAGCTGATCTGCCTGAATACGAGAAAAATATTAATGTATTAAAAACGAAGGTTAATGATTTTAAGAAAGTTAATATTGCAGTTGGTGCGTATAAATTCATTAAGACGCCAGATGTTTTTTATCAGCAGTATGAGGTATGTAAAAAAGCCGGAGCACGTTCGTGTGTGGTTTTTTATTATGGCAACATTCAGGAAAACCCCGCCTTAGGTCAGCTGTTAATTAACGATTACTCAAAATAATGAAACTTTTTTAAACCCTTGCCTGTCTAAAATATAGGACATAAAAATCGGAGAATTAGCAGGTATGGACAATATTAGTGACGATATATTACGCAGGGCCGCTCAGGGGGATATAAATGCATTTGAGATCATTTACCGGGTCTATTCTCCGTTTGTTTATAATGTGGCTTATCGCATGGTTGAGGCGCGGGAAGATGCAGAAGAGGTGACTCAGGAAGTTTTTCTAATTGTCCACCAAAAGCTGGGTAGTTTTATGTTTCGTTCCTCATTGAAGACGTGGGTGTATCGGATAACAGCCAATTGCGCGATTAATCTGTTAAATAAAAGAAAAAGCAATCAAAGAGGCAGGGTTGATTTTGATGATGCGCTTCATTTTGTTGAGGCGCCTGATGATATCAGAAATAATATTCAGGGAGAGGACTCTTCCTATAGAGTTGCGTCATTATTAAGTCTATTGAATCCTGAAGAAAAAGCTTGTGTGGTATTAAGAAGTGTTGAGGGGTTAAGTTATGAGCAGATTGCTCGAAGTCTAAATGCGAATATTAATACAGTGCGCACCCGGTTAAAGAGGGCCCGTGAAAAGATGATTAAAGCCCGCAAGGAGGTTATCGCTGATGAATTGTAAACAAATGCAGGATGTGATCTTAACCGATTATATGGATGGGCAGTTATCGCCAAAACGTATGAAGCAGATTGATGATCATTTGATCACCTGCCTTAACTGCCGTATGCTGGCAAACGATACGCGTCAAGGTATTGAAGCCGCGTTTAAAGATATTGGTCGGGCAGCCGTAGATCCATTTGTCTGGCAGCGGATTAAGAATAAGATTAATGATAATGCCTCCATTGAGCACGCGGGTGTCAGGCGGGGTGATATTCTAAAGAATTTTCTTCAGCCATTTAAACCATGGGCGTTGGCCTTGAGTGTTTTTTTTATGCTGGCCGCGGGCATGGTTATGTCTCAGGGTCTTGTTGGGCGGGAGCCTTATTTAACCTATATTATTGCGGCAGATGGTCAGAACAGTGACGATGTCTCATCGAGCATTGAAACATATTTTCTATAAATTAACGGGAGGTGTTTAATATGAGATATTCAAACCGATTATTCATAACCGCTGTGGCTGCTTGTATGATGATGCTGACAGCGTCCAATGCCCATGCGCAATTCTTTGGCAGAAATGGAAAAGATAAAGAACAGATGAGGCAGAAGATGGAAGCCCGGATGCAGGAAGTTTTTGAACAGCTGGGATTAAGCGAAGAGCAAAAGAAATTATTAGAAGAGAATAAAGCTCGCCATAAGTCCCAATCTGAGACTCTTCGGCGTGAACAAAAAGAATCAATGAAGATGATGGGTGAGGAGCTAAAGAAAAAAGATTTAAATAACGAACAGATTGATGCTTTGCGTGCAAGATTTAAATCGTTACGTGATCAAATGGAAGACGAACGGTTTAACGCGATTATTGAAGTCCGTAAGATCTTGACACAAGAGCAGTTTGCTAAATTTGTTGAATTAACAGAGCATTATAAAGATGCTAAATGAAGATTTTTTTGAATATTTTAATTGTTGTGCTGTTTTTTTCTACAGCGGATAATTCTTGGGCGCAGTCAGCCCAAGAATTAACTTGGGATGATGCCCAGCGTGAGGCAAAAGCTAATAATCCTGATCTTATTTCTTCTAAAGAAAAACTTAAGCAAGTCAAAGCTTCCCGGGCAATTACCAAAAGCGGTACTCGTCTTCAGATAACTAGTGATTTGAGTGAAACTTCTTCAAAATCCCCAGGTCGTAACCGTACTGATACCTACAATTACGGCGTTAATGCACAACAGCTTTTATTTGATGGGTTTAAAACAACTTTTGACATTAAAGAAGCGGATGAAAATGTCAAGGCGGCTCAATACAATTACGCCGTAACATCCTCGAATGTACGTCTTAATTTAAAAATAGCTTTTATTGATTTAATAGATGCCCAGCAATCTTTGATTGTTGCTAAAGATATTGCAAAACGCCGTTTGCAGAATTTAGATTTAGTACAATTGCGTTATGAGGGCGGGGCTGAACATAAAGGATCATTATTGACGGAAAAGGCCAACGCCGCTCAAGCACAGTTTGATATCGAGCAGGCAGAGCGGAATATTGAATTGTCACAGAGACGCTTGGTTAAGGCGATTGGATGGAAATAATTTAAGCATGTCGTTGCTAAGGGTAATCTGATGATAGAGGCTATTGAGAAATCTGAGCCTGCATTTGAAAACATGGTAGATACTATACCTTTGCTTCAAGAGTTATCCGCCCAGAAGGAAGCGGCGCGCTTAGGTGTTAAATCAGCCAAAGCGTCTTTCTTCCCTCAGATTTATGCCAATGGCAGTTTGGGTAAATCTGATTCATCTTGGCCGCCAAGTCCGACGGCTTGGTCGGCAGGATTGAGTTTAAGTTTTCCTGTTTTTGAAGGAGGTTCGAAGCAGGCAGAGCTTGATAAGGCCAGGGCTGTTTTTGGACAAGCACAGGCTGATGAAAAAAGCGGCCGTGATGCAGTCATTTATACGTTAGCACAGACGTGGACGCAATGGCAGAATAGTACGGATAATGTGGGTATTCAACAGCAATTTTTGGATGCGGCCAAAGAGCGGGCGAAGATTGCCGAAGCCCAATATGGCGCGGGCTTAATCAAATTTAATGAGTGGATCATTATTGAGAATGATTTAGTCGGAAATCAAAAATCATTTTTAAATGCCCAGGCAAATGCATTAATCGCTGAGGCAAATTGGGTGCAGGCTAAGGGGGAGACCTTAGATGAATAAAAAGATCTTGGCTGTTGGGCTAGTTGTTCTTTTGTGCGGTGTCGTTATTTGGTTTTTGACACAAGGGAATATAAATGACGCTAAGGATATAAAGATGGTGACGGTTACTGTTGGTAATATTGAGAATAATGTATCTTCGACAGGGAATATCCAGCCGCAAAATCGTTTGGAGATCAAGCCGCCGATTGGCGGTCGTATTGAGAAGATTTTAGTTGTTGAGGGTCAGAAGGTCAAGGTTGGGGATGTGCTGGCCATCATGAGTTCAACGGACCGGGCGGCGCTCCTAGATGCCGCTCGTTTGAAGGGGTCGGATAGCCTATCTGAGTGGGAAGATGTTTATAAGCCAACCCCGCTTTTGGCTCCTATTGATGGAGAAATTATTGTTAAGGCGGTCAATCCGGGACAGGCAGTAACGTCGGCTGATAATGTGGTGGTAATTTCAGACCGTCTTATAGTCCAGGCGCAGGTTGATGAAACTGATGTAGGAAAGGTTAAGCTTGGGCAGGAAGCGGTGATTACCCTTGATGCTTATCCTGATATTTCTGTAAAGGGTAAGGTTGACCATATCTATTATGAGTCAAAGGTGGTTAATAATGTCACAATTTACGCGGTTGATATTGTGCCGCAGGAAGTTTTGCCTGTCTTCCGATCTGGGATGAGTGCTAATGTAAATATAATCCAAGAACGTAAAGAGGGGGTTTTATTGTTAGCGAAAGAAGCGATAAAACATAAGGATGGTAAAAGTTTTGTGTTATTAAAAGAAAATGGCGGCAAACCACAACGGGTTGAGATAAAAACAGGACTATCGGACGATATTAATGCTGAAATTATTTCTGGGTTAAGTGCTGATGATAAAATTGCTATTCCGTCATCCAAGAAGGCAGGATCTGTTAATAAATCTTCTAGGTCATCATCGTCGCCATTCATGCCAGGCGGTCCAAGAGGCAGGTAAATGTTCTTATGATTGAACTTTCTAATGTCAGCAAGACCTATGTGATGGGCAGTGAAACTATTCTGGCGTTGAGGGATGTCTCGTTGACTATTAATGCCGGTGAATTTGTGGCTATCATGGGCGCTTCTGGTTCTGGAAAATCAACACTGATGCATATTCTAGGGTTTCTTGACCGGCCGGCAAAAGGCGGTTATTTTTTAGGCGGAAAAGATATCAGCCAACTAGGGGATGATCAGTTAGCTATTTTACGTAATCAAATTGCTGGTTTTGTGTTTCAGCAATTCCATTTATTGCCGCGGTTGACCTCAGCAGAAAATGTTACCTTGCCTTTGATCTATGCCGGCCGGCATGACTTAAAGCAAAGGGCATTTGATAGGATTAAGGATGTAGGTCTAGCAGCAAGGGCAAGTCATCAGCCAAATGAACTATCAGGGGGTGAACGTCAACGGATGGCGATAGCACGTGCCTTGGTCAATGATCCCTTGATCATTTTTGCTGATGAACCGACGGGAAACTTGGATACGAAGAGTGAAGCTGAAATCATGGCCTTGTTAAAAATGCTTAACGCCCAGGGTAGAACTATTGTGATGGTCACGCATGAGCGCGGCCTTGACGCGTACTTCACGCGGCGGGTCGAG
>CAZCHB010000010.1:0-7470 GCA_964498235.1 uncultured Planctomycetales bacterium | reverse complement strand
GCAGAGCATGCAGAGCGTATTATTGTGATGCGTGATGGTCAGATAATATCTGATGAAGATAAAGGCGGGCTAGTTGTATCGAGTAATAATCAGAAACCTGTCCATGATGCGCTTGGTAAGGTGGATACAAATCTTGGTCGCGCGCAAATTAGCGACCATATCGGGCAATCGATTAAGGCTATTATCTCCCATAAGATGCGTTCATTATTATCAATGTTAGGCATTTTAATAGGTGTGGCTGCTGTTATTGCGATGTTAGCGCTCGGCGAAGGCGCTAAGGAATCAATGACAAAGCGTCTGGCATCGTTAGGGTCAAATTTGTTAATGGTGCGTTCAGGTTCATCAAGAGCGCAGGGCGTATCTTTAGGAGCAGGGTCGGTGACGCGTTTTACGCTTCAAGACGCGCAGGCTATGATAAGTTTGCCGAATGTCAGTAAGGTTTCCGGCGCTGTGCAGGGAAGAGCGCAGGTGGTTTTTGGGGATAAGAATTGGAGTACACAGGTGCAGGGCGTGGGCATTGACTATGAGACCATGCGGGCCTCAGTACCAACGGAAGGCCGCTTTTTTACAGAAACGGAGTTTCGTTCACGGCAGAAGGTAGCGCTGGTTGGAAAAACAGTAGTTGCCCAAGTCTTTGGTGATACAAATCCTGTTGGGCAAACGATCAAAATAAATCGAAATAATTTCCACGTCATCGGTATTTTGCCGGAAAAAGGTTCTAATGGTTTTAATGATGCAGACGATGTGATTATAACCCCTGCGACCACAGCGATGTATCGGTTGTTAGGGAAAGAATATTTAGATTCTATTGATATTGAGGTTGCTGATGCGTCTCAAATGGAAGATGTGCAGTCAGCGCTTAGCGCATTAATTATGAAGCGGCATCATTTAAGCAAGCACCAGGAAGACACCTTTCAGATCCGTAATATGGCGGACATACAGCAAACCTTGGCTAGTATGACCCAAACTATGACCATGCTCCTTGGGTCAATTGCCGCGATATCTTTGCTTGTCGGAGGGATTGGGATTATGAACATTATGTTGGTTTCAGTGACTGAGCGCACGCGGGAAATTGGTTTGCGAAAAGCAATTGGCGCAAGAAAATCAGATATTACCTTGCAGTTTCTTATTGAATCAGTGATTATGACTTTTACGGGTGGAATTATTGGTGTGATAGTGGGTGTAGGCGCTGCACTACTAATGTCCTTGTTTGCTGGGTGGACAATTAAGATTGCTGTTTCTGCCATTTTAATGTCGGTTATTTTTTCTGTTGCTGTCGGAGTTCTTTTCGGCTTGAGGCCTGCCATGCAAGCGGCGCGTTTAAATCCTATTGAGGCGTTGCGTTATGAATAAGGAGAAAGCGTATTATCCATTCCTTGATGCTTTCAGGGCTATTGCAATTCTAATGGTGATTGCCCATCATATGTGCAGGGGATTTGAGCTTGAGCGGTGGTTTTATCTAAATACCAAGATTGTCGGCTGGATATATTTTAAATCGTTGGAATACTTTAATCTTGATTTAACAAATTTTTACTATGGATTTATAGGTTTTATCCGCAGTATTAAAGGTATTTTGGGGTTAGAAATATTTCTAGTGATCAGCGGATTTCTAATTACGCGCATGCTGCTTAAATCAGATCTTGATATGGGGGGTACAGGTCGTTTTTATAAGCGCCGTTTCTTTAGAATTTACCCTTCTTATGCGGCCATGGTTATTGTATCGATATCTATTTTCGCCTGGCAGGCGAAAATGCCGCTCATTGATTCGTTAAAGTTTGCTTGGCCATATTTATTTTTTCTTCAGAATTATTTTCCAAGGCACCCATATTTAGAGCATGCATGGACGCTTGGCGTATTGGAGCAGTTTTATTTAATTGCCCCGTTGGTTATTTATTCAGTTTGTAAGGTATTTAAAGAGCAGAAGGCGCGAAAAATAGTCTTTTTCATGATTGGGCTTGGGTTGTTGTTTGTTGGGATGTTAGTGAGGGTAAGCTATTTATCGACAGGAAACCCGCTTTTTTCTTATCCTTTGCGGGCTCCGCAGCCTTATTTTACGACTCTTTTTCATTTAGGGCCTATAGGTATGGGCGCATTATTGGCGTTGTTTGAACCCCAAATCATATCTTGGAAAAAACGGTGTTGGTTAGGGGTAATTTTTTGGATTATCGGCGCCAGCTATTTTTATTATGCCTTTTTTTGTGTTGAATGGAATTATCTTTCAGGTGATTGGTACTTGTATACTCTAGGCTATATTGCCACCGCTTTATTGGTGTTAGCCGCATTTCATGGTGTTAATCTTATTTCCCGTTTAAAGTTTTTGCAGTGGATGGGCCGATATTCATATGGTATTTATTTATGGCATATTCTAGCCATTGTTTTTTGGCGAAATTGGCTTACAATTATACCAACGACGCTCATTGTGGCTGCATCCTTTGTTACATGCGTGGCGCTAGGGGTATTAAGTACAAAAATTATTGAGAAATTATTTCTAGATTTACGCGAGAAGGTTTGAAGCATTTCATTTATAAGGTATAATAATCCTCATGCAAATTGAAGTTTTTTGTTTATGCGACGCAGCAACGGATCATTTTGGCAAATTAAATATCTTGGGTGCTTTTGATACAATTGGCGTGCATAAGGTTCCTACCACGCATTATAAATGCGCCATTGTGTTAAGAATCCGTTTTATGGCTGCTGAAATTGGCCGTCATCGTGTTGTGGTGAATTTTATTGATGCTGATGGAAAGCATGTTGTTCCTCCGGCTGACGGCAGTTTAAATGTTGAGGCGGCTGGTTCCGCGAATTTGATCCTAAATATTCAAGGTCTTCCGATTGAGAAATTTGGTGAGTGCTCAATTGATTTGATAATTGACGGAGAAAATTGTGCTTCAGTGCCCCTTTTAATCAAAGAAATTGTTTAATGGAAGAATTAAATAAAACCCTCAAAGAGCTAGTTGACATTAAATACGCCTTGGATGAATCGGCTATTGTTGCAATTACAGATAGAAAAGGGTCTATTATTTATGTGAATGATAAATTTTGCCGTATTTCAAAATATTCCCGCCGAGAATTAATGGGTCAAAATCACCGCTTGATTAATTCAGGACATCATTCGGCAGAATTTTTTAAGGAATTGTGGCGCACGATTGCAGAAGGTCGCGTTTGGAAGGGGGAAATTTGTAACCGTGCCAAGAACGGCCAAGTGTATTGGGTGGATACGACCATTGTTCCTTTTTTAGACAGTACAGGTAAGCCTTACCAATATATCTCTATCCGATATGAGATAACTCAGCGCAAGATGATGGAAGAGCAGATTAAATTATTGCCACAGCGCATCTTACAAGCTCAAGAGCATGAATGTAACCGCATTGCCCGTGATTTGCATGATGATCTTGGCCAGTCACTGGCAACCCTTAAGATGCTAATCCAATCGGCATGGATGGTTGATGCCCGAAGCGGTCGGACAGCGCCAGCTGCCCAGAAAAAGATTATTACATATTTAAATGCGATAATTGAAAAGTCCCGTAATCTGGCCATGCGCCTTAGGCCGTCTACCTTAGATGCTTTAGGCTTATTGACATCCTTGAGAATGTTATTTAATGAAATCCAAAGCCATAACAAAATTACGGTTAATTTTAAGTCTTGCCGCTTAGATGATATTGTTTTTAAAGCGGAAGCGATAAATGTTTTTCGGGTTATCCAAGAGGCTGTATCAAACATTTTAAAGCACGCGGGTGCTTCGCAAATTACTGTGCGTATTTCAAAGGTTAAGGATAAATTATTTATTCATATTCAGGATAATGGCTGTGGATTTGTCATGAATAAGAAATCAAAAGGTCTAGGGCTTGAAACAATGTCAGAGAGAGTAAAGCTTCTTGGGGGCCGGATTAATATTACGTCAGCATTAAAACAAGGTTCAATGATTATGATTGAAATTCCATTTGCAAGGAAATCCAAATGAGCGTAATCCGTATTGCACTTGCCGATGATCATGAGATGTTCCGCAGCGGGCTAAAGGGTTTATTAGAAGGGCAGGCTGATTTTAAAGTTGTCGTTCAAGCTAAAGACGGTGAAGATTTGCTTTCTAAGCTTTCATCTGTCCGTGTTGATTGCCTTGTCATTGATCTATCGATGCCTAACATGGATGGGTTGACCACGCTAAAAGAAATCCGCGCCAAATTCCCTAAGATAAATGCGCTGGTCTTGACCATGCAGAAGGATATGGAGCATTTTAAGCGCGCCATGAGCTTAGGCGCACGAGGTTATATTTTAAAGGATAGTGCTTTTGATCAGCTAGTGATGGCCATCAAGATTGTATTATCCGGCAAGAGTTATGTGTCTCAGGGAATTTCATCGTTGATCATGGACCAATATTTAAGCGCTACAGATAATGACGACCCGTCCTTGGAAATCTTGACGCCTAGAGAAAAACAAGTTTTGAAATTATTAGCCGAAGGTCAAGCGAATAAGAATATTGCTTCAGCACTAAAGATTAGCATTCGGACAGTTGAAGTTCATCGTAGTCATTTGCTGTCTAAATTAAAGCTTAAAACCCCTGCCAGTTTAGTCAAATACGCCATTTCAAAGAGGATTATCTGACCAGCTTCTAAGTAGTACTACCTATTTTTTACGCATTTCTCCTAATAGTTATTCTTGCCCAAAACGGCTATTATCATTAAAGATATGATACAGAATCCATCTATTTTAATTGTTGAAGATCATAAGGATTTCCGCAAGGCAGTGTGCGATTTTATTGCATTAAATCGCGTGAAGGCGCGCATGGTTGAGGCGGCATCTGGAGAAGAAGGTGTTTTTATCGCTGGGAAAACTAAGCCCAAGGTTGTCATTATGGATTTTAATTTAAGAGGTATGAATGGTTTGGAAGCCGCGCAGCGCATCAGGAAGGTTGACCCTCGCTGCAGTATAATTTTATTAACAATGTTTGATGAGAAAGAAATATCCCTTTCAGGGCGCCGTCGTTATGTTAAGGCTTTTATTGGCAAGGGTGATTTGTACGAGAAATTAATTCCCGCCTTAAACAAATATCTTAAGAATTAATTAAACGAGGTGCAGTATGATTAAACCGTTTAAATATATTTATGGGCCGCTATATTCATGGAGATTGGGTAATTCTCTTGGTGTTGATCCGCTCTCAGCTGGTCAGAAAACATGTAATATGAATTGTGTCTATTGTCAGTTGGGACAAACAGCCTCATATACGCTTCAGCGGCAGAATTATGTTGATGTGGGTGAATTAATGGAGGAGATAAGAAAAATTCCCGCGTTATTTGCGGATTATATCACATTTTCCGGGCGAGGTGAGCCGACGTTGGCTGCAAATTTGGGGGAAATGATAAGAGCTGTTAAAAATGAGCGGCATGAGAAGGTTGCTGTTATTACGAATTCACGGCTTTTTTATGATCAAGGCGTGAGGGAAGATTTAATGCCGGCTGATTTTGTTCTAGCTAAGCTTGATGCGACAAACCAGTCCATGCTTGATTCAATTGATGGAGTAAGCGGTTTTAGTTTTGATCAGTTGATTCAAGGGATCGTGGATTTTCGCCGTTCCTATACAGGTAAGCTTGCTTTACAGATCATGTTGTTAAATGAAAATTATGATGCTCTTGCGGAGTTTGGTAACTTGGCTCATTTGTTATCGCCTGATGAAGTGCAGTTAAATACAGCCATACGTCCTTGTGCCGTAAGTGCCTTAGAGGCAAGCCGCATGGAAAAAGCAAAAAAACATTTTGAAGGTATTCCTGTCGTGACCTGTTATGACGCTCCTGTAAAAGAAGTGAAGCCGTTTAATGAACGTTTAACCAAGGAACGGCATGGGAATTATCGAAAAAGTAGATACGTCTATTAATTTTTCTTCAAGAAAGGGTTTATTATTTATGAGGCGTTTTTATATGATAGCAATGTTTATTTTATCTGTGCTTTTTTTAAAAATGGACAGCGCGTATGCGGGGATTTGGTATCTGCCTTTTCCTGAGGATATTTCGACCAATGGTCATTTGATTGATGACGTTATTAAGTATATTGATGTTGCGTTGACCGTTTTCTTTGGCTTGGTTGTACTAGCCATGCTTTATTTTATTATTTTTAACCGTGATCGTGCGGGGCATAAGGCTGTCTATGATCGCGGAGATAAGCCCTTAAATATTGTGATAACCATATTATTAGGGATGACGGTATTTTTAACGATTGATGCTGTGATTGAGCACATGGCGTTTAGGGATTTAAAAGAAGTTTTTTGGAATTTCCCAACTGGCAAGGATGTTTTAAAGATTGAGATTATGCCTCAACAGTTTGCATGGAATGTCCGTTATGCAGGGCCTGACGGCGAGTTTGCCACGGCAGATGATATCGTCGCACCTCTAAGCCAAGTGCATGTGCCAATTGATACGCCCGTTGTGGTTCAATTGTCTTCCTTTGATGTGGTGCATTCTTTTTATGTTCCGGAATTGAGGCTTAAGCAGGATGCGACGCCCGGCTTGGTGACTGCTTTTTGGTTTAAAGCGGTCAAGTCGGGGGAATATGAAATCGCCTGTTCAGCGCTTTGCGGCAATGGCCATTATAAAATGCGCGGAAAGCTGACAGTTGAATCAAAGGAAAACTTTAATCAGTGGTTAAATGCCCAAGCTCAGCCAGCGTCGGCAGATGATGTTTGGGGTGATACGTCCGGGGCTTCAACGGGATCAGTCCCTGCAAATTGGGGATGGAAGTGGCAGTCTAAAACTTAACAGATATGAAGGGGTGTGAATGATGAGTGCAGGTGCGCATAAACAGGGTTTTTGGACAAGGTATATTTTTTCAACGGATCATAAGGTGATTGCCAAACAATATTTGTTTCTTGGCCTTTTCTTCTTGTTGTGGGGAGGCTTGCAGGCAATGATCTTACGCTGGCAAATCGCTTATCCTGAAACAGAAATTCCATTAGTTGGAAAGCTGATGTTCCCTGAGAACGGAGGCATCTTAACGCCTGATACATACAATCAAGTTTTAACAATGCACGGAACAATAATGATTTTTTGGGCAGTTACGCCTTTATTGTCAGGCGCATTTGCTAATTTTATCATCCCGCTTCAAATTGGAGCCAGGGATATGGCTTTTCCTATATTAAATATGTTGTCGTTTTGGACGTTTTTATTGTCAGGTGTTATTTTGTTAGGGTCGCATTTTTTACCTGCAGGATCTGCGGCTGCTGGATGGACTTCGTATCCTCCGCTCAGTACGCCAGTTGGCGGCATTCCTGGGTATGGCCAAGCCTTGTGGACGCTGGCATTAGTGCTTATGGGTGTTGCTGTTATTATGGGGGCTATCAACTATATAACAACGGTTATCCGGCTTCGCGCGCCGGGTATGACGTATTCACGTATGCCTTTAACGATTTGGGGCCTTTGGTTGTCAGCTATTTTAAATGCCGTTTTCGTCCCTATTATTGCCGCAGGTCTTATTTTCTTACTTTTA
>CAZCHB010000009.1:10193-18185 GCA_964498235.1 uncultured Planctomycetales bacterium | reverse complement strand
AATTGCTGGGGAATTAATTCTTTTAATTTTGTGACTAGGCCAAGCCCCTTATCATAGGCGCGGTCCTTATGTACCATGCAGGAAAAAGCATCACATGGCTCATCATTAATGAGGATCTCCAATCGCGTGATGCTCGCCGGCAAATAACCTTTAAATTCATAATCAATGGACCCATAGCCGCGGGTACTTGACTTGACCTGGTCGTTAAAATCAACGATAACTTCCGACAATGGGATATCAAAAAGTATTTTCATCCTATCGCCTATAAATTCACTTTTTTGATAAATGCCCCTCTTGCGTTTAGCCAGCTCCATCACCGCGTCCATATAGGCTACCGGCGTAAATATGGACACGGCTAGGATTGGCTCTTCGATATGGGTGATTTCCGAACCGTTAGGCATATCAGAGGGATTCTCTAATTCAAAAACGCTTCCGTCGCGCTTAATGACCCTGTAGCCGACGTTAGGCGTGGTTAACAATAAATTCAGGTCATACTCGCGCTGAAGCCGTTCCTGCACAATTTCCATATGTAGTAATCCTAAGAAACCACAGCGGAACCCGTGGCCGAAGGACAATGATGTTTCATGCTCATAAACAAAACTCGGGTCGGACAAACGCAGCTTATCGATGGCAATGCGCAGGGCAGAATAATCACCGGCATTAACGGGATAAACCCCGCAAAAAACTAAAGGCTTTAATTGACGGTACCCTTCCAAGGCATGGGCCGTCTGGCGGGCCACTTCAGTGACCGTATCACCGACGCGCACTTCCTTTGGATCATGCAAATTACAGGTGATATAACCAACTTCTCCGGCAGACAAGCCTTTAACCTGCTGGATGCCGGGACCAAAAACACCTACTTCCTGCACTTCAAAATCTTTGCCTGCGTTCATAAAGCGGATCTTAGTCTGGGCCTTAATACTACCGTCAAAAACACGGATATAAATAATGATCCCTTTATAAATATCATATTTCATGTCAAAAATCAGCGCTTTGAGCGGAGCTTCTACATCACCCTCTGGCGGCGGGATAAAAGCAATGACCTTTTCAATCAGCCCGTCGATATTGATACCCTGCTTGGCAGATACCAATTGAATATCTTCTTCTTTAAATTTTAACACTTCACGGAACTGGCGCTTCGCCTCATCAATATCAGCATTGGCAATGTCAATCTTATTAATTACCGGCAAAATTTCTAAATTACTATCAATAGCTAAATAATAATTAGCGATGGTTTGCGATTCAACGCCTTGGGTAACATCGATAAGCAATAAGGCTCCTTCACAAGCCCTCAGGGATTTTTCCACTTCATAGGAGAAATCAACATGGCCTGGCGTATCAATTAAATTAAGAATGTAGCGCTCGCCATCCTTGGCCTTATGCTCAAGGCGCACGGCTGAAGCTTTAATGGTGATCCCGCGCTCGCGCTCGAGATCCATATCGTCGAGCATTTGATTATGGAACTTGCGCTCATCAATAGCCCCCGCCTGCAGCATCAAACGGTCAGCGAGGGTTGATTTACCATGGTCAATGTGAGCAATAATGGAGAAATTACGGATATTAGACTGTTTCATACGTCCTTGTCATGCCCGAAATCTTTTATCAGGCATCTAGGGCACTAGGTCCCCGACAACAACACCTGCCTGCCGGCAGGCTGGTTCGGGGACGACACTTTCATTATTTTATATATTTCATAATGACATCAACGGTCCCTTCAACTGAAAGGCCGGTGGAATCAATAACAATGGCATCATCCGCTTTTTTTAACGGGCCGACCGCGCGGGTAAAATCTTTTTGGTCACGGTCTTTCATGTCAATACGCAATTGGTTTTCATCAACGCTCTTACCAGCCTGGCGCAATTCACGCAGACGGCGGCCTAAACGTTCTTCAAAATCGGCATCGACATAAAATTTGTATTTCGCATTAGGAAAAACCACGGTCCCCTGGTCACGCCCGTCGGAAACTAAGGACCGCTTCTCACCAATAGCCCTTTGCCACAGCACCATCAGCTCACGCACACCCGGCGTGCGTGCCGCGTAAAACGTATTATTGGTCACTTCCTGCAACCGGATTGCCTCAGCCACATCTTCACCATCTAAGGTGACATTCAAAGAATCATCCGGCATCTGCTTATAATCAATCTTAGTGTTCTTCGCTAACTCCGTATATGCCGCTTCATCTTCCAAATTAATTTTCAATCGCAGGGCTTTAAGCGTTAAGGCGCGGTACATCGCACCGGTATCTAAATAACTAATGCCAAGGCGTCGGGCCAAGCCTTGGGCTACCGTGCTTTTTCCTGCACCAGCAGGGCCATCTAAAGTGATGATTAAATTTCTAAGACTTGTCGAGTTTATCACGTTTAACCTTTGCTTGTTTAAATGTATCAAGTAACGCTTCTCCGTCGCGAGTGACAACAGACTTACGGATAACCGCCAGAACCTTAACCATTTCATCGATGGATTTTAAAACATACTTATGGTTAGACAAGGCAATGTCCCGCCACATTTGGGGGTCTGAGGCCGCTATGCGGGTCGTGTCCTTTAATCCTTGAGGCACAAATTCCAAACTGGCATCCGGCAGTGCTTTAATCAAAGCAAAGGCGGCAAAATGCGGCAAATGGCTTACAAAAGCCAGGTTCTCGTCGTGGTCCTGCGGGGTCATCATTTTCACATTCATACCAAGCATGGACCAGAACTGCTTAATTTTTTCTTTAGCCAAACGGTTTGTTTTATCCGTCGGGGTCATCACGCAAGCTCCGCCTTCATACAGGGCGGCATTAGCATAGGTGGGGCCTTTTTTCTCTGAACCAACTAGCGGGTGGGACCCAACATACATCACCGAATGGTGCAGGGCTTTTTCAGCGCGATCAACAATCGCTGTTTTTGTACTTCCAATATCTGTTATGATGACACTGCGGCGGAAGTCTTTGCCTAAAACATCCAGGATATTAATAATTGAGTTAACCGGTGTTGCCAAGATAATCAGGTCAGCGCCGATAACACCCTTGATTAAATCCATCGTCCCTTCATCAATGGCCCCGACATCAGCGGCCTCACGCAATGCTGTCTCATGATGTCCGATCCCAATAATCTCCTTAGCTAGGCCTTTTTTCTTAATGGCCAACCCAAGAGAAGCCCCCATAAAACCCGTCCCGACAATAGCAATACGGCGAAATAATTGTTTTCTTCCAAACATAAATGAGCCCCTAACTTTCTATAATTCCCTATCCACCGCCGCGGCCACCCGTTTACAGCTGGCCATTAATTCTGCGAATTTATCCGGCCGCAAGGTTTGCGCACCGTCAGAGAGAGCTTCTTCGGGATTATCATGCACTTCAATCATCAGCGCGTCACATCCCGCGGCCACACCCGCGCGTGCACCCGCGTTAACATATTCCCACAACCCAGTCCCATGGCTTGGATCAATGACAACCGGCAAATGGCTTAACCGCTTGGCGACAGGCACGGCATTGATATCCAAGGTATTCCGCGTCGCTGTTTCAAAAGTGCGGATGCCGCGTTCACACAACATGACATCAAAATTACCATTGGCCAATAAATACTCAGCCGACATTAGCCATTCTTTAATCGTCGCCGACATTCCTCTTTTTAGCATCACAGGCTTTTTGCTTAAACCTACTTCTTTAAGCAATGAAAAATTCTGAATATTACGCGCGCCAATTTGCAGGACATCGACATATTTACAGACTAATTCTACTTGGCGGGTATCCATGACTTCGGTGATGGTACAGATACCAACTTCTTTTCCAACCTGTTGTAAAATCTTTAACCCTTCTTCACCCATCCCTTGAAAATCATACGGGGAGGTACGCGGCTTAAAAGCCCCACCGCGCAAGATATTGCCACCCATAGCTTTAATCTTTTTTGCAATTGAAAGCATCCCCTCATAACTTTCAATAGAACAAGGACCTGCCATCACCGCAATCTTCTTACCACCCACCGTCGTACCATAGGGCAGTTTGATCACGGTGTTATCTTTCTTAAATTCACGGGACACTAATTTATACGGCGCTAAAACCTGCATCACCTGCTCAACACCAGGAAATACTTCAAGCGGAATCACGCGCAGGGCGTCTTCCGGCCCGATAAAACCAATCACCGTGCGCTCAACCCCGCGGGACACATTAGCCTTAAGGCCAAGCTTGGTGGTTCGCTCTAATATATGCTGGATATTGGCCTCGGTCGCGTCCGGGCGTAAAATAACAATCATAAAACCTCCGTCGTTGTCTTTCTAAGATTGCTTCACTGCGCTTGCAATGGCACACCTTATATTATTTGTTTCAATGCCGCTATAAATCGTTTATTCTCAGATGCACTTCCAATGGAGACGCGTATATAACCTTTTAATCCCCACGCACTCATATCTCGGATGATCACGCCTTTTCCAAGCAAGGCATTTGCAATCTGACTGCTGTCACCGCCAACATGAATAACAATAAAATTGGTACAACTATTTTCATATTTTAGATTCAGCCCGGTCAATGACCGGTAAAGATATTGACGCTGGACTTCAACCTCGCGCGCAATTTTCTTATAATATGCTTGATCACTTAAAGCGGCAACCGCCGCTACTTGAGCGATTGAATTCACATTAAACGGCTCGCGCAGGCGATTAAGGATATCAATGATCACTGGCGACGCAATCCCATATCCAACGCGTAACCCCGCCAAGCCATACATCTTCGAGAATGTGCGCGTCACCATCACATTAGGATATTTCTTAATCACAGCTAAACTATTCGGATAATCCTTAGCATGCACATATTCAAAATAAGCCTCGTCGATAAAGATCAAGGTTTCTTTAGAGGCTGCCTTAATAAAATCATCCAACTCTTTTGTGCTTATATAAGTGCCTGCTGGGTTATCAGGATTCCCTAAGAAAACAATCTTGGTGCGCGCCGACAATTTAGCCTTCATGCCTTCTAAATCATATTTAAAATCCTTCAAGGCTACCGCATGAATTTTGGCTCCAGCTAGTCGAGCGGCGATATCATAAACTAAGAACGATGGTTTGGCGATAATAACTTCATCCCCATGGGCCACAAAGGCTTTTACCGCTAAAACAATCACTTCATCGGAACCATTACCAAAAATCAGCTGATCCGGACCTACCTTAAGGAATTTTGCCAAAGCTTGGCGCAACTGCACACACCCGCCGTCAGGATAACGATTAACAGAAGACGCCGCCTTAAACATGGCCGCCAAGACTTTCTTAGAAGGCGGATAAGGGTTTTCATTGGAGGCCAGCTTAATGACGCTTTTTAAGCCTAATTCACGCTTAACATCGTCAATGGGTTTTCCCGGCACATAAGGCTTAATATCAAAAATATGCTTATTCGCAACCCGCACAACAACTCCAGTATAAATTATCTATAATATATAGCAATAAAAGTCAGGCCATTATAAAGGGACTGGGCAAGGATGTCAACAAGACTCAAGGAGGGTTTAATTTAATAACCGGGTAGAATCAGACGCATCAACAACGCCAATAATCACCGGCCGTAAGCCTGTGATAACTCGAGCATCAGGCTGCGCATTTGCCATATCCAAATAAACGTTTTGACCTTTGGATTTAACCTCATATAGCGAAGGGTTAAAGTCAATCCCGCCGTCTCTCTGCGACGCTTCTCGTAATCTCCTCTTTACGCCAAGCGAAGGAGACCTTCCCTGTCTTGCCTGATTGTATATGTCTTCAAATAGATTACCCGTCACTCCCAATTCAGCGAGCCCTAGAATTAAATCTGAATTGTTTAAAATTGCCTCAATAATGGCTTCATTTGGGAATCTTTTTTTTCTCTCATCAAGACTTTTACTCTCAATAAGACTAAAGTAAGAAACACTTAAATCTTCAACACCTATTTTATTTACAAACTCATATTGTTTTAGACCCAAATACACTCTTAATTGCCAAATCAAGTTTGCGATTGTTTGCTTACGTCTTTTCTCTGAAAGCACAATCTCTTTAAATACTTCTTTCCATAAAGTTAATTTCTTCTTCCCAAGAATATCTTCCAACTTTAAAACAACCTCTCTTGTTGGATATGCCCTTCCAGACTTATACGCTTTTAATGTGGTCTCAGAAACGCCCAATAAAACGTGTAACGAAACTCCTGTCCTATCCCGATACCGGTTTACTGCTCTGGAGAACGCACTAACAATTCTTTTTCTTGCTTTTGCTGTCATTGCCGCATTAACTCCTACGGGTAGATTTTCATAGCTTTTACCCCTCGCTGTCAAATATTCACGATAAGCATTCAGAAACATTTCCGGGGTTATTCCAAATGGGTTTGTGTCTAATCTGTATATTCTAAAAAACTGTTCATACCTTTCATTAGAAATAAACTCCTTGCCGCTTTCAAATACAGCGATTTGTGGACTACTTATGCCAAAATTATTAGCAACTTCAGCTTGAGACATTTGCCAATACCGTCTCAACCGCCAAAGAATACTCAAAAAAGAATCATCATCTTTATTGTTCCTAATGACTTTTTCCCCTAATTCTTTAAGCCTTAATTCTTCTTGTTCTTGAGAGTATTGATGAATTGCCGCTTGTGTAGAATGTGCCCTTGCCCAGATATCTTCTTGATCATTCAACCATCTGCTTAAATTATTCCTATCCAATTCTCGTTCTTTCTGCAAATATTTCTGAAAAAATTCATCTTTCTGTAAAACGTCAAAACCATTGATAGCAACTCTTCTGATTAAATCTCTTTGCAGTCCTTGCCCTAGCTTATTTTTCTCTTGATCCCCCTGACTGATCAAAAACTCCCGATAATTTCTTATTCCTACAAAAAACAACCTAGGATCACGGACCCTGCCCTCAATCCAGCCAATTTCTTCCAGAATCTCTGGCGTCTTATCACTCAAACTCTCTAATTGCGCCAACCTTCTTTTCTGTTGGTTGATTCTCCTCTTTATTATGTTATCATCCATTAACAATGCTATACTATCATCCGACGACATAAAATCTTCAAAACTCTTGTTATAGCCAAATATCCACTCAATAATTTCCGGGTAATTAAATTGCAAGTTCCATATCTTGCTCAGTTCAACAATTGGCCGATCAGCAGGCCTTCTTGCCTTAAGGGCTAAACTATCAATAAAGTTCAAAGTCCTCTCTTGTGCAAGTAACATGATCGGATGTTCCGCCGCATCCTGCATTTGCACAGTTACGATGGCATGGTCAACTTGGGCAAAGCGTTGAGCCCAATCCACAGAAAATGTTTTTACATCAGTTACTTGCGCTGGAGAAACGATGCCGCCGGAAAAATATTTTCTTGGTAACATCTTGCCATTGGCTGACGGGGCTTCTTTGATAAGATTGTACGCGCCTTTTTTGACAGAAACCAAATATTGATGATAAATCTCTTCTTTAACATTCGTGTCTTCTAAATCTATGCCGTTAATCTTATTTTGATCTGCATAATTCTTATTAAGCTGAGTTTCTTTAAGATTATTCTTAAACCAAATGGCCAGAATCATGGAATTAAATATTTGACGGACAATTGCAAAATTCTTCCCCCTGTTGACTTCGTGTTCGATGGCGGGAAGAATTATTTCGCGCAATACATTTTGCGTTAAGTTATCTCCCTGGGGCGTCCGCCCTTCAGTCGAGATCTCGCCAATCTTTGATTGACGGACTTTCACGTTCAATTGTTTATTTGCAATAGCTAAATAATCCTCTTCCAACATCACCTTTAGATGATTCTCAACAACAAAAGCTGTTTTGCCGTTAAAATAGACGCCCGCTTTATCGGGGATGATCCATATTTTATTGAACGTATTAACAGGCACTTGAACATGGCCGAATTTCTTTTCGATCTCACTATAAACGCGGTCCCAAAATTTTCGGCCTAAGGTATTTTCCGGAGATGTTAATGATGCAGATAATTGTTTTAACAGATAATCCTGGGACAGCATATCCCGCCCCATGTCGGTTCCTCCTAATCCATCGGCAATGATACGGTTTTC
>CAZCHB010000009.1:0-10183 GCA_964498235.1 uncultured Planctomycetales bacterium | reverse complement strand
AAGGAGAAAGATTGACCCATAGCTGGTCGTTTGGAACCGTGAGCCCGGCCATGAAATATTTGATAAGCCTCATAGACTCGGCCCTTAAAGCATCGTTGCTTAGATGCTCATCGCCCCGGTTAATAATAAAATCGAATTTCATCGGATCATTAGGGTTAATGCTTAAACCTGAAATGACCGCAGGTTCATACGCCGAACTTAATGCGACCGATGTCCCGGGAGAAGGCAATAAAAGACCCTCAGCGCAGGCTGGGTTTGTCCCAAGCGAATTGAAGATAAATGCAAAAAGAATAACACTATTCAGATGATTTTTAAGGCCTAAAAACATACCTTAAATATATACTATAAAACGATTTTTTGCCAGCCGCACATGGAATGCAAACTGTTGATATTTATTAAGATATGAACTTATTTAGAAAGATATTTCAACATGGATCTCAGGCATAGGATAATGTTTCTTATTCAGACAATAAATTTTACCCCCTGTCTGCATGGCTAAAGCCGCTAATATAGCATCGTTGATATCTAAACCATGAAAGGGAGGCTACTTACGATATAGTTTTCCAGCCAAATCAACAATAGCTTGATCAATAGAAGCAGTTTTAAACTAAAACAAAAACAACAACGTATTACTTTCTTCTTCGGGTCGCATAAAAAATATAATTTCTGCCCGCTGAATCGCACCAACACAACATTCGTAGTCCCTATTTTTATTTAACTCCTGAAAAAAACGTAACGCTTTCCTCTCATCTCACAAATGCCAGATTAAAATGTCTGAATCAATATAAATCCTCATCGTTTAGATCTCTCCATAGACTGCTTAAACAAACGCCTTGCATGATTAACGGTTTGTTCGGCACCTTCCTTGCGCTTCCACGCGCCAGAAGTCTGAACAAAAACATCTACATCTCCCGCTGTTTCCATTTGCTTGGAATACATCTCTACCGCTTTTTCAATCACCTTCTTTTTAGAAACACGAAGCTTGTGCGCCAAATAAGATATCTTGCTTAAAACAACCTCATCCACGCGAGCTGATAAAATTTTGTCCATAAAGCACCCACCTTAGGCATTATTGCTTACGTAAGTAAGTAAAACGTAAGAATTTAAGATTGTCAATCTAGAACAGGATAGGAACCCAAAACTTTCAGGAATTTACACATGCCTTCAAGCTGGGCTAGGGCCTTGGCTACTTGGAGGTCTTTGTGGTGGCCACTGCAGTCAACGAAGAAATAATACTCCCACGCCTTTTTCTTTAAAGGACGGGATTCAATCTTGGTGAGATTGATCTTGTGCTTCATAAATGGGGTCAGCATCGCGTGCAAAGCCCCCACCTTATCCTTGATTGAAAAGACAATTGAGGTGCGGTCATTGCCGGTCGGCGCGGCATCATTGGTTGCGATGACTAAGAAACGGGTGATGTTATGCGCGCTGTCCTGAATGTTTTTCTTTAAGATATTCATTTTGTAAATTTGCGCGGCAAGGCCGGAGGCAATACAGGCGGCGCCTTTTTTCTTGGACGCAATCTGGGCGGCCTTGGTGGTTGATACCGTCGGTATCAAAGAAACACCCGGCATATTCTTAATCAGCCAGCCGCGGCATTGGCCAAAAACCTGCGGATGCGAATAGATTTCCCTAACGCCAGATAACGCTCCATTGGCCATTAAATTATGCGCCACATCCTGCATAATCTGAGAACAAATCTTAAGATCGGTCTCCGCCAACAGATCCATCGTATGGGTCACAACCCCTTCGATAGAATTTTCAATGGGCACCACACCATAATCCGCGTCACCATGCTCAACCTTGCTGAACACTTCAGCGACATTATCACAATCGGCATACTCCACCGACGATCCAAATCTTTTTAAGGCCGCTAAATGAGAAAATGTTGCTTCCGGCCCCATGTAGGCAATACGCAAAGGTTTCTCTAAAGCAAGCGCAGCTGACATCACTTCACGGTAAATTGCTTCAAACGATTCAGCACTCATCGGACCTTTATTGAGGGATTTAATGCGGTCTAAAACCTGCTTCTCCCGGTGAGGCGCGTAAATGGGCTGTCCATTCTTAATTTTTTCTTTGCCGATCGCGCAAGTGATAGACGCGCGGTCATTTAACAAGGCGACAATCTTTGCGTCTAAGGCATCAATTTTTTCTCTAAGATTCGACAGGCTCATTTTCAATCCTTGATTGGCCGCTTGACTCTTGGCCGACTAATTCCTCAGAAGTTTCAACAGCTTCAACTAACACTTCATCAACTGCTTCACTTTCTTGAACACCGTCATTTGACACGGCAACAGGATTAGCCGCATCGAAATTAATATTGGCCAATTCTTCAATCTTCGGCAAACCATCCAAAGAACGCAGGCCGAAATATTCCAAGAATGATCTAGTCGTCCCATATAAAAATGGGCGGCCGGGCACTTCTTTACGCCCGACAATTTCAATCAACCCCTTATTTAATAAATGCGCGATAGTCCCATCGGAGTTTACCCCGCGGATAATCTCAACCTCGGCACGCCCCACCGGCTGTTTATAAGCAATAATCGCTAGACTTTCTAACGCCGGCTTTGATAATTTCTCTTTAGTGCGCGTTTTATAAAACTCGCGGATGTATCCAGCCGCATGAGAATTAGATAACATCTGCCATCCGCCGGCAATTTCGACGATCATCATCCCCGCATTGCGTTCAACGTATTCATCTTGAAGCTTACGGATAATATCATTAATGTCAGCAGGTTTAAGCTCCGGAAACACCGTCTTAAATTGATCGGTCGCAATGGGCTTATCACTGACAAATAATAGGGCTTCCACTGCGCTTTTAAAATGATGGAATTGGAGTTCATCCATTAGGCATTGATCCTTTGTTTATATATTTCATTCAATAATTCTTCTGATGTTTTAATATCAGCATTGCGTGAAAGCGCCTTATCAATCATGGCTTCAGCCTCCGCACGTTTGTACTGCAATTGGGATAGGATCGTTAAAGCTTCCTCTTTAATGTCAGACACCGCAGGGCTTAAAGGCATTGCCACCACCTTATCACGCATCAGCGTAAACTTGCCCATCTTGCCTTGCAATTTAGCGACGATTTCCTTCGCCCTTTGCATACCGATACCGGGCAATGTTTTCAGATATCCTGTATCCGCACGGTCAATGGCCTGGGCAATCTCCCCAATTGACTTATTAAGCGCCTTAACCGCGGCACGTGGGCCGATACCGGAGACCTTGATAAACTCCAAGAAAAAATCACGCTCTAATTCATTCAAAAAACCAACCAACACCGGCACAGCCGATGAAGGCGTCATCTGATAATAATGATACGTGATTAAGGAAATTTCGCCATCCCTATCTTTATTTTCTGCCACCCGCTGTAAAACCGACAAGGGAACATAAACTTCATAGCTTATGGCACCCGCTGATACAATCAGGGTGTTTTCTATAGAACTTGTGATTTTCCCTTTAATTGCGGCGATCATGTGATTTTATACCTTAGCATATGCGCGTGGCCCAATGCCAATGCCAACGCATCGCTTGTGTCTAATTCTATATCAACTGTTTTAATATTAAGCAATCTCTTTACGAATTCTTTGACCTGAGGCTTGGTCGCATTGCCGTTGCCAAGCAAGGCTTTACGGATGCGTTTGACACTTTGTTCAATCAGCGGAGTATTGCTTTGGGCCGCGGCTAAACAAATAACCCCACGCACATGACCTAGGATACTGGCCGTCGTGGGGTGCTTGTGATGGGCATATAATTTCTCAAGTACTACCGCATCTGGTTTATGCGTATTTAAAATAGCACTAATATGATGATGGACCTTGGCGATGCGCCGTTCAAAGGCATCCTTGGTGTTTGGTTTAATGGTGCCGGCATCAATAATCTTAACCGTCCCGCGGTCCGTATCAATGACCCCAAACCCTGTTGTAATCAATCCCGGATCAATACCGAGGATGCGCATTGCTATTCTTCTTCAGCGCTAATCTTGGCCATTTCTTCATCAGAAATATCAAAATTCGCATAGACATTCTGGATATCTTCATGCTCTTCCAGGGATTCAATCAGGCCCAAGACATTCTTTGCGTCAGCACCTTCAATATTTACCACCTGGTTCGGGTCAGGGATCATGGTCACTTCAGCTTCAATTGTATCAATTTGTTTAGCCGTAAGGGCATTCTTGACTGCTTCCAATTGCGTCGGTTCACAAAAGATCTCATAGGCATCGCCCTCTGTCTTCACATCTTCAGCCCCAGCTTCAAGCGCGATTTCAATCACAGCGTCTTCCGTCGCCTTTGTTTTATCAACCGCTAAATATCCTTTTTTGGTAAATAAACGGGCTGATGAGCCTGCACCGGCCAATGCCGCCCCGCGCTTATTCAACAGGTTACGAATTTCCGCCGTAGTGCGGTTCTTGTTATCCGTTAACCCTTCTATCAAGACGGCAACAACCCCTAAACGTGCGTCAAAAGCAACATTTTCAAAAACAATCCCAGGGATTTCTCCTGTCCCTTTCTTAATAGCGTTCTCGACGTTACTTTGGGGCATATTATATTCACGCGCACGGGCTACAGCGGCACGCAAACGGAAATTGGTGTCCATATTTCCGCCTTTTTCCTTGGCCGCCGCCGTGATTTCCTTACTTAATTTCGTGAAAAGCGCACCGCGCTTTGCATCTTCCGCGCCTTTTTTATGTTTAATTTTCGCCCATTTTGAATGTCCAGACATTTGAAAAACCCTCCGTTAATTAACTATTAATTTAAATCCTTAAAAAACAGGCCATAGCCGAGTTCTGTTCCTCTTGACGAGTGATGACCATTCGACTAACACCGCGCCTGTTGACACGGTATCTTGCAGCCTACCCGAAGATATTAAGGAGCCGGATAAGCTCCTGCCTGCCGGCAGGCAGGCATCTCTTCCTATTTGGCATTGCTCCATGCAGAGATTGCTCGTTGCACTCCCTACTAAAAGGGCTCGTCTCTGTAGCTCTAATCCTCAGCCGGCTTGCGCCAACCGGTCCCGTATTATCGGGATGCATTATCCTTTGGAGCTCGGACTTTCCTCCCCGACGCCAGCAGCATCAGGGCGGCCATCTTGGCCTGTTTTATTTTTTAGAACCGCCTGCCGGGAAAGCTTATCTGCCTCTGCATTTAACTCCCGACGCACATGCTCAAGTTTAAAATGCTTAAACCCGGCAATCAATTGCTTAACTTGATCTGCAAGCGGCACAATATTATCATGCTTTATTTTATAAATACCCATCACCTGACGGTGCATCAGCTCACTATCAGTTTTGACAAGTACATCGTCGGCTTTTAATACCAATGCTTCCTGCAACGCGTAAATCAAGGCCGTGTACTCAGCAATATTGTTTGTCGCAAGCCCAATGGGCGTTGAAATCTCTTTAATGAGGGCGCCGTCTTTTTTAATCACGACCCCAATCCCTGCCGGACCCGGGTTACCTGAACATGCTCCGTCGGTAAAAATCTCCAGCCTCATCTTACAACTCATCAGGAATGTACACAATACGGGCGCACATGTCACAGCTGACTAATTCTTCATATTTCTTAATTTGATTTAACAAATGATCCGTTAAATGCATATAACAACCACCGCAGGTATGGCCGTTAACAGGCACGATCCCTAAGCCGTCTTTATTCTGTAAAATACGTTCGTACTTACTTAAGATGTCCGGACGAACTTCAGGCGTGATCCGCTGGCGCTGTGACTCCTTAACCTTCATCTGGTCGTTGATAACCGCAATTGCGTCTTCAACTTCCTTTTTCTTTGCCAGAAAATCTTTCTCGTATTGCGCGACTGTCACACGCTCAGCCTCAACCGCTTTACGCGCCGATTCCAACTCATCAAAACCTGCTAGAATCTTATCCTCGACAAGCGATTTATCCGCCTTGACATTCTCAATCTCCAAAAGCCTCGTCTGGTATTCCTTATTTGTTTTAAGCAAAGACAGCGAACCATCTAATTTCGCAATCGCTTCGTCCTTCGATTTAATATCATTATCCAAATCTTTCTGGACAACTTGGATATGCTTTAATTTGTCTTCCAAACTCTTAAGCGTTACCTTCTTTGCTTCAAACTCACCCTTTAATTTTTCAATCTCTAACGGCCGATCATGCAGTTCATTTTTAAAACGAAAGATGTCTACATCAATATTTTGCAATTCTATCAATCTTCGCAGTTGATCTTTTAGGGTCGTTGAAGTCATATGAGTAATAAACCCCTCCTCGTCGCAGTTTATAAACGGGCCCTCTTCTCGTCCTTCTTAAAATAAATTTCTGGTGGACTCAGAAGGACTCGGCGCCCTCCGCTTCGCTTCGGGTCGGCCACTCGCCCATAAACTGCTCCTTTTCGTCGCAGTTTATAAACGGGCTCTCTTCTCGTCCTTCTTAAAATAAATTTCTGGTGGACTCAGAAGGACTCGAACCTTCGACCTTTCCCATGTGAAGGGAACGCTCTAACCAAACTGAGCTATGAGTCCTATATCTTAATATGGGCCCACCAGGACTCGAACCTGGGACCAAGGGATTATGAGTCCCCTGCTCTAACCGACTGAGCTATAGGCCCGACACAATTTCTACGAAATTGTTCCCCAAAGGGCTTCGCCCCTATGGCGTTCGTCCCTCTGGGACTCACTGTTACCCCAAAAACATAGGGAAATATTTCCCCTATAACCCCTTTATGATTTTCTTCGAAAATCATTCGCTCAAGAATTATTCACTTAAAAAAAGAAATACTTTAAGACAAAGAGGGTCAATATTATCACATTTTATATATATAAGGTAGCAAAATTTTCACTGGGACAGCGGTTTAACGAGGAACTAATTCCGTATTCTTGAATTTTTCTATTACGTCTGCTGGAGCTACGGAACGCGGGGTCGTTTCATAAATTGTTTGTTCAGTTTTCGACTGCGTACTGGCGGCAATAGCGGCTTTCCTGATCTCATTAGCTATCTCAACACGCTTAGCCTGCAGCTTACTTAAGGCTTCCCTCTGCATTGTCAAAAGATTGATCCTTGCTTCCAATTCCTCAGGCGTCGGTGGAACGTTTATACGCTCTTGCTCAGGAGCGGACTTGTCCGCCTTTTTTTGCAGAACATCTTCCTTGTCTTCAACACTAACCCTCTCTGATTGTTCATCTACCACAGAATTATCATTAGCCGCCTTAATTTTCTTCGCAGGATTCTCCGATAACACATGGCCATCCAGCTTAACATCAGGCTGTATATTCATAGCCGGATTTTGAGCGCTTTCTGGAACATTAACCTTTTGTTCAACGACCGGCAATCGGGACATTATCGCTGAATTACCCTTAATAACTTTATTCTGAATAACATATATAAGCCCCAGAAAAACAAGAACACCCATCAATATATATACTAACGATGATTTTTGTTGATCCATAAGCCCGTCCTAGTTTAGCTCCAATAAATTTAACTTGGTATACGTTATCCTGCTACTTGTGTCCGTTGCCGGAGGAAAAGCAGGCGGAACATAATCATGAAGCCGTGTATCATAAGCCTGAATTTGGTTGTAACCTGCATACAAAATACCTGTCGCTGGATCAAAAATTCCTGTTGGTCCGCCAACATTATTAATTAAACCCCCAAACTGATCCATATTTCCCCTTGTCCCGACCCAAAATTGATCCACCTGGAATGACCCGTTCAAGGCCACTAGGACCGCGTTAACGGCCAGATTATTAGGCGCGGCCATGGTAACTGTAATGTCCTGTTTCGCCACCAGACCTAATAAATCTGTACTGGCAGGATTTAACCGCGGATCACTATTGTAAGAAATATGCCCATCAATATAAATATTATTTTCCGATCCTACAGTCAACTGTCCATTCACCGTTCCCCTAACAGTTGCCGAACCGCCCTGCACATAAATTGTTTTATTAGCAGGAGGAGACATATTCAAATTAGACCAGCCTTTAGCGGCGTTGGTGACATTGATAGTCCCATTAGCATTAAAGGTCACCGCGGTGTTTCCCGTCAATAATAAACCATCAGCCGCAGAGGCGTAACTATTAACACTGTTAATTAATGCCGTCGTTGGCCAGCTGACTTTAGGGGCGCTGGTCGTTAAGCCAGCGTTAAATTTGACATAATCGGCGGCCGCGCTTCCATGGTAATAATTAACGGCTGACCCAAATTGGCTGACAGCCCCGTTAAAAATGGGACCAATCTTTGTAATTGGATCACCAAACATATTAAAAGATCCATTGGTATGAACCGGCCCCGCAGTAACCATCCCGTTGACCCAATATAAATTCCCGTAAACTGGGTGATTTTCTGAATTACTGGCATAAGCAAATTTTGAGAACGATGCTTCTTTTACAGTTAATTGGAGCGTTTTAGATAACGCTCCAAAAGTACCCACTGAAGTTATTGTATACGTCGGCCATGCGGCACCATCGCTGGTCGCGCTGACGGAATAACCCCCTGTTTTCCCATTGAAGGTCATATATGAATTATTGCTAAGTGTCAATAAACTTGCCGCAGGCGGTGACGCATAAGACCTTAGTGAAACCATGGCATTAGCAAGCCCGGCATCCGCTAAATAATATGCGCGTTTCGAATCCGCAGCCTGAGTTGACAAGGTTAAACCGCTATTGGCCACCGTAATATAAATCTCGGCAAAGATGACAATCAGGAACACAAATATCAGTGAGAATGCTAAAGCAAAACCTTTGTTATTAAGATGTAGTTTTTTCATATGTGATTCCTCAAGAGGATCATGGTTGACGTTGTCCCGGACACCGTTCTCCCCCCCACATTTTGCTGTAATGCCACATAGACGGTCACGCTTACCCCTGTATATAAAGGGTTCGTTCCCGGGTCAAACGTTAAATTGATTATCGCTCCCGTTGGCGCGCGATAGATAATCTCATCCACGTAATTGGCCAGCCCAAGCACCGTCGAAGAAGTAGCGCATGCGCCACAGGGGTGACTGTAAATCACCTGAGTCGCGTCCCCAGCGCCCCCGTTTGTGCTATAGGATCTGGTTAATCCATCAACTCCAACAAAATTAATCCGGCTTGAATTAATCGGCGTGTAAGAAACCCCTTCAGACAAACGGTAAATTCCCGTTGGTTCTGTCCCGCCCTGAATAATCCTTGCCAATATCAAATTTGCCCCATCCTGCAAAGCCTGACCTGCAATACCCGAGTTGTACGCCTGCTTGGCCATATTATAGGTGTTATACACAGCCACAAACATGATGCTCGTAAAAGCCACGGCCATCAGGGTTTCAAGCAGTGAAAACGCGGTTATGTTTAATGATCGTCTCATAAACTCAATTCAATTGCGATTCATTCGCAATTGTCGTATTAATGGTTTCTGTCATTGTCACCTTACCTGATGTGATCTGTTCCTGCCATGAAACGGTGACTTGTACTGGTTTTAAATAAACACTTGGGCTGTTGCTCACTGTAAAAATGTAACTCCCCATAAAATCATCCGTACTATCTGAAGTGCCTTTGTTATCAAGGGTAACGGACGTTGAGCCCACACTTAGAATGCTGGCAAAAGGAAGGCGCCGTTTCTGTTCAAGAATAGTTTGTGCTACATACATGGCTTGGACACGGTGTTTAGCATAGGAGGCTAAAAACTGGCTTGAAATAACGGTGCTGGCTGTGCTGGTGACTAAAATCACAATCAACCCAAGACTGATGACGATTTCTACTAATGTTAGCCCACGCTCATGCTTTAACATCTTACACACTCCTAATTAAAGTATATACGCCTACAAAGAAAATACAAGTCATATTGTAACTAATTGATTCTAAATGGGTTATAATATGATGTTTTGGGGAAACGGTTTTTGGAAATTATGGTTTTTGGGAGGGCAAGACCGCTGGAACGGGCGCAACCGCAAGAAAACGGCGAAGATCATCTAACGGTTTTATTTCAAGCACCTTTATCTCCAACCCCTGCGAGATTTCAAGTTCTTTGAGCATGGCTGGATCTCCGTCAAAGGCGGATCCGCCTACGGCGGAAGCATTAAACTTAATTTCACCCCCTGGTGAATTTTTTACCTGTAAAGCATCCTTATTGGCACCTAAGTCAATACCGCCGGTAGGGCGCGCTTGTATAGTTGACATTGCTTCATCAACAGGTAATTGACCTGTTTGCAAATAAATCTTCCTTAAAGGGTCATCTTCCCT
>CAZCHB010000008.1:0-18353 GCA_964498235.1 uncultured Planctomycetales bacterium | reverse complement strand
CACCAATAAAACATAGGTCAAACCCATAAACAGCCTGCGCCATTAAGAGCGCCTGACGGGCTTCATACATCGGACTTTGTTCTTGCTTAAAAGATGAATTATCGTCATCAATCATGATAATTAACCGTTGGAGCGTAAAAGCCTCGAACATCGACGATCTCAAACCTACAAACGGCCTGAGCGCCTTAGGTATTCCTAGAGCATTAGCCACATGAGCGTCGGGAACAATAATATAGAAATCTCTTTGGCTATCGATCTCTTTTTCAATAATAGGCAGGTATTTCCCATCAGGGCAATGATGAATAGAGGTCTTAGGTGCCCCAGCTGACGGCAACAGAACAGGCGGCCGCTTTCGGTGACGGGTCATCACTGTTAATGCTTCCCCCAAGCTACAACCGTAATAATCAGCAAACTGTTTTGCAAAAACAAGATCCCGCCCATCAAAAATTATTTGCGCAGAAATAATATCCTTAATGGGTTTTAATTTAAGAAGCACCGAGTCTTGGGCCAACGCTATAACTAGGCCTACCATCGGTTTAGAACCAAAAGTAACCTTAACCTTGACGCCGACAACGACATGAGGAATTAATGCTTCAGGAATAGAATAATCGAAATGACCTTCAAGGGGTAAATCAAAAACAACATGGGCAACTTGCATAAATGAGCACCTAACTTCCGAAGTCCCATCAAGTTATCTAGACGACGGCAAGTTAGCCTGTGCGAATTTTGATAGAAATGTTAATGGCCTAATTAACACTTCTATCTTCCTATAAGATTGACAATATCAGTCACCGCGTTTGGTTTTGCCGCTGATATTAGACGCTGGCGCAGGCTTTCACGCTGTTGAGGCGAAACATTCCAAGCATTAATTGTTTTTATGATCTCAGGCACAGTCATTTGGTCCATGGCGGCGCCGTATGACTTTAAGACCATAATATTCTTAGTTTCTTGGCCGGGAATGGCGCTAAAGAAAATCATAGGCAGGTGCTTAACCAACGCCTCAGCAATAGATAAGCCGCCTGGCTTAGTAATCATTACATCAGCGACAGACATTAATTCGTGCATGTTATGAACAAGCCCTAGGATATGCGTATCACCTGCGGCTTTTAACCTTAACCGTTCATATAAATCTTTATTGTGCCCGCAGACAACAAGCATTTGATAATCCTTTAAATTATCAATAAGTTCTTCAATAGGCCCCATCCCAAAAGAACCAGTCGCTAGTAAAATCGTAAATTTATTATTCTTAAGCCCCAGTTTAGCATTTAATGCCTGCTTATCCACAGGTTGTGAAAATACCCCGTCTGTTGGAATGCCGGTTTCAAATACACGGTTTGGCGGAACACCTAAACTAATAATCTTATCTCTGGTAAAGGCGCTTGCGCCCGTATAAATATCTATCCCCTCATTAACCCAAATACGGTGGACATCAAAATCAGTGACAACGCAAATCACCTTAGATTTAATCTTTCCGGTGCGTTTCAAATAAGCCGTCACTTCCGCCGATAAAAACTGCGTCGTAATGATGCAGTCAAATTGCTCATCAATTAAAAATTTTTGCAGGGCTTGAGCGTTAAGTCCATTATAAATCCGACGGGCCATCCGCACCAAAGGCTGTAAAAACGGCAGGTCTAGAATACCAAAGAAAAAGGCCCATACAAACGGAAGCTTAGTTACAAGAAAAGCATAAGCGGCCGGGTAGGTGGCTTTAAAAAATGGATTTGTATAGTCTAAAGCGTCAACCAAGCGCGCGTCACGTGACGCGGCTTTTAGACCATTAAATATAGCCTCGGCGGCTTTCTTATGCCCTGCTCCGGCTGTTGCGTGGACGACTAGGATTTTCATTGTATTGGATAATATCAACAGCGGCCCTTAAGTTATCAACAATATAATCCGGCTTAATGCTCCATTTTAATACATGCCTGCGGCTTTCACGGCCTGATAAAACAAATATCGTCTTGCATCCGGCATTATGCCCTGTTTTAATATCTCCTTCCGTATCGCCGACAAAAAAAGCTTTCTGCGCATGGGAAATGGTTTTATTAAGGGACTTTAACGCTTTTTTCAAGAGGCCAATGCCGGGCTTTCGGCAGTCACAGCCAGCGTCAGAACGGTGGGTACAATAAAAACTTTTACGAATCTTCCCACCGTTGTTAATAACGGCACGGATCATGCGGCTATCGATGCGTTTTAACTTATCCATCGAATATACGCCCTTGCCGACTCCCGCCTGATTAGAAATGACAAAGATTTTATACCCAGCTTCCGTCAATACACGGATCGCTTCCAAAGATCCCGGGATAAAATGGAAATCTTTTATCTTGGTGACGTATTTACCGTTACCGGGAAATTCATTAATCACACCATCACGGTCTAGAAATACTATTTTCAAATTATTCCTTAATCCTTTTTTTTCTCTCCCAATATTTTGCGTACGAGATCACCTGATACAACGAGGCATAAAAAGCAATCATAAAACCAATAAATCCATCCTTATATCCCTGCTTACCGAAATAGGTACGGAAAAAACGGTCAAGCGTTCGCCATATCGCCGTCCCTAAAGGCATGTGGCGCCCCGTCTGTATCCATTTTTCCGCCTCAAGAGTTGTCTGGCGGTTTAAGCTTTGCAGAAAATGTTCAAAATCCGGATAACCTTTATGCACAATATCCTTAGAAAGATGGCCTGTATCTCCGTCGAGGAATACGCGGGGATGCACACCAACCTCTTCATATTTAAAACGGCTTTTCATAAACATGCGTAATTTACTAGCAGGGTACCAGCCTGAATGCTGAACCCAATATTTTCCAATATAATTTTTAAGAGGAATATCAAACGCTTGAAATTGAGTATTGGCTAATACCTCGGTGATTTCATCACGCAGGTCTGGACTTACCATTTCATCCGCATCGAGGCTTAATACCCACTCATTTTTAGCCTGCGCATACGCCCAATTACGGTGAATCCCTTCATTATCCATTTTACGATGATAGATCTTCGCCCCATAACTTTTTGAAATCTCAACCGTCTTATCAGTGCTTTCATCATCAACAATAACAATTTCATCCGCCCAATCCGCAACGCTTTTCAAACAATCATGCATATTGCGTTCTTCATTCTTCGTGATGATAACCACCGATAATGGAAACTTAGCCATTACAAAGACTCCTTTAAGGCCTTAACTACGGTTTGAATTTGTTCTTTTGTGACATGAGGAAACATTGGCAAGCTCATCACATCATTGGCAACCGCTTCAGAAACTGGAAAATCACCTTTTTTTGCCCCAATTTCCGAATAAGCTTCCTGTAAATGCAACGGAATCGGATAATGAATAAGGACACTGACGCCTTTTGCTTTCATTGCCTCAACAACCTTATCGCGATTAGGCACACGAACGGCATAGGTTTGAAACACATGGGTGCGGTCTGATTTTGTCATAGGTGTTATAACACCCTTCACATCTTTTAAAAGCTCCGCGTAATGTGAGGCGGCCTGAGCACGCATCGAATTCCAACGGTCTAAATGCTTAATTTTTGCGTTTAACACCACCGCTTGAATCGTATCCAAGCGTGAGTTTGTCCCTTTAATCTTATGCTCATAACGCCCTTTGCGGCCGTAATCACGGAGCATTAGTGCTTTTTCATAAATATCCTTATTGCTTGTGACAATCATTCCCGCATCTCCGCATGCGCCTAAACTCTTCGTCGGATAGAATGAAAAACACGCGACATCTCCCAAAGAACCAACACGTTTGCCTTGATAACGTGATCCATGCGCCTGCGCGGCATCTTCCACAATCTTTATGCCGTGTTTTTGAGCGATCGCCTTAATCTCTGCCATATTAGCCGGCTGGCCATAAATATGGACCGGAATAATAGCTTTTGTTTTCTTAGTAATAGCTTTTTCAATAGACTTAGGGTCAATATTGTATGTGTCTGGTTCAATGTCTGCAAAAACAACCTTGGCCCGGCAGAAAGATACGCATAACGCTGTCGCAATAAAGGTATGCGTTGGGACAATCACCTCATCACCATCTTTAATATCAATGGCTGATAACGCTAAATACAAGGCATCCGTCCCCGAATTAACACCGACAGCATAACTGGCTTCACAATAATTCGCAAAGGTCTTCTCAAAGACTTGCGCTTGTTCGCCTAAAATGTAATCGCCTTTTTCAAAGACTTTCTTCATCCCGGCATCAACTTCATCTTGAATCAATAAATTTTGCTCTTTAAAATCAATAAATGGAACACTCATAACAGCCTTTCTATTGTTTTATATACCTCATCCACCGATAAATTATTTAAACAGCTCAAATGTTCACATGAGGCCTGACGAAAGCGCCGGTAACAAGGCTGGCACGCCAAACCTTTTTTCACCACATAATGACCTTCACGCGGGAAAGGCCCATAAACAGCATCATCAACCGGCCCAAATATACTTACCGTCTGGACTCCCGCCGCCGCCGCAATATGTAACGGACCGCCATCGTTAACAACTGCTAAACGGCAATGTTTTAAAAGAGCGGCCATCTCTACAATAGATGTTTGTCCAACAGCAGAATATAATGGGAGTGATGCCTGACGGGCAACTTCACTACATAATTGCTCTTCTTTCGCATCGCCCATCAGTATAACAGCGGCACCCTTTAGCGCAATCATTTTATGGATTAAATCCGCGTAATTACGCGCTGGCCAGCGTTTGTTTTTTGCCTGCGCTCCCCAACTAGCTCCTCCACCCGGAATAACTGCCACCAAAGACCCCTTAACCGGCACGCCATTCTTGTGAAGCCATACCTTAGCCCAGTCCTGATCTTCCTGTTTCAACGGCAATTCCAATTTATTGTCTGGACAGGCAATATTCAGGCTTCTTAATAAATCTATCGCGTATTCCGTTACATGCCGGCCTTCATATCCTTGCAAAACAATCTTATTAGTTAAATACCTGCCGCGGCCTTTATAATCATAACCGATCCGAATAGGAATAGCACATGCCCATGCAATAAATCCAAAGGTGCTGTTAAGCGAATAATCAATGACCAAATCAGCACGTTGTTGGTAGATAAGTTTAATAAAAGCGGCCCATTTAAAGAAGAACGCAAATGGATTACGTTTATAAACAGAGATAAATTCATCCCGTTCATAACTTAAAACCCTGTCAATCTTAGCATTTCTCTCTAAAATCTGTGCTGTGCGACGGTTGCCAATGTAACAAATAAACGCATCTGGATAGGCCCGGCGTAAATTACTAACTACGGGTGTTGTAAATAATACGTCACCAATACCGTGAGGATTAATGAGGAGAATTCTTTTGAAATTCATCAATTTTCTGCCGCGCTTCCCCAAGCGTCATCTGATTACGTGCTGCGCCAAATTTATTGTTGTGAGAATAGACAACCCACTGATCCATCTCATCGGCAGTAATATGCCGAACTTTTTTCCCTTTAAAATGAATATTTAAGCCCTTTGTTGTCACCTCAACAGGCTCAATGCCAAATTGCCGTGCAAATGCTATTAATGATTGTTGTGAGTACCCCCACTTATGATTACCGTAATGACCAATATAAATCTCACCGCCCCACATATTTTCCCCAAAAAAAGTATCCACAAAATCATCATAACGAAATTTAATTAACCGAGACAATAATTTCTTAAAATCAGGCACACCTAAGTGAATCACTCCTCCAACAGCTAGAACTCGCGCCCAATCACCCATTACGTAATAACGCATATACTTATCAAAATGCTCAAGAACACCTTGAGCCATTAGTTCATCAGCAATCATATCCTTATATGGCAACGGCTTGCTTAAATCATGCACTAAATCCGGCTGACAAGCGTCAACCGCATCTATATTTACCCAACCCGTTATCTTATTTGTTCCGCAGCCGACGTGAATCTTCATTACTACTCCTCAAGTAATAGATTGTTTACAGCGTTTGCCTGTCTTATACCTGACCCTAAACCAAAGCAGAGGATTCCACCAATATTTCCTTATAATCGCCGGCCAATCATCCCGACTTAACTCATTACGGGCAATTAATTGGTTCATCACTGCCGGATGAGACCCAAAATAAACCGGAAAACGGTTTAAATCACCATATTTATAACGGCCTGTTGTTTTTTCCACAGAACGATCCACCGACCAGATTTCTCCTTGATTCAGACGGCGCGTAGCCATAACCTGCTCACTAAATACCCAACCGTAATGATAAAGAAAACAACCCGTATAAACAGAACGCAAAGGTTTCCCATCAGCACGCTCAAAACCAAAGGCATCTCCAAAAGAGCGAATTTTTCCGTTATTACGAATAATTCTATCCTGTTTTTGATACCAGCCCTTATCAATACGGTAGCGGTAATGACTGCCGTAAAAATGCAGCCACTTAAAACGTAATGCATCTACATCAGGATTATCAAGGTTTTTGCGCATGCACGACAGAAGCCTTGGCAAGTCCGCTTCATGAATAACTTCATCCGTCTGCAAATAAAAAGCCCAATCACCACGGCAATGGCTTAAGGCAATATTTGTTTCCGCAGATAATACCTCCGGGCCTTTTGACATGTCCCAGACGGTTTCAACAATCTTGATCTTATCAGACTTTATGCTCTTGATTAAATCGAGGGTCGCATCTTCACTTTTTCCAACAGCGACGATAAATTCATCACATATCTGCAAAATCGATTTAATCGATTCAACAATAGGATAATTCAACTTGATGCCGTTACGCACAATAGTAAAACCACTAACCTTCATAAACCTCCCTGTAAACCTTTAATACTTCCCTGGCCCCCTTCATAAAACAAAATTCCTGTGCCCGCTTTAATGCCTTGGATTGCAAATCTGCTTTTAGTTGAGGGTTCTCCAATATTGATGCCATGGTATCAGCAATTTGTTCCTCACTTGTTGGATCAACCCTTAATGCCGCATCGCCAGCGATTTCAGGGCATGACGACACATTAGATGTCACAACCGCTGTCCCACAGCAAAACGCTTCAACGATTGGAAAACCAAACCCTTCATAAAAAGAAGGATAAACAAAGAGCTCAGCACAATTATATAAAATCCGCAGCTCTTGGTCATTGGTAAATCCTAGAAAAAGCACATGAGATTTGATGCCTAACCCCTCAATCAAAGGATTTATCTTTTCTGTTTTCCAGCCTCTCCCGCCCACAACCACCAACTGACCTTGAAATTTATTCTTCTTAACTAATAAAGCAAAGGCCTTAAGCACATTAGCTAAATTCTTACGCGGCTCAATTGTCCCTACAAATAAAATATACGGCCCATCGATCCCTTTCTTGTTAAGCATCACCCTTGCCGCCGGAAGGTCTTGTTCCTCTATCTTGAAAAAAATTTCATGATCAACGCCATTATAAACAACACAACTTCGCGTCTGGGGAATATCAAAATAACGATGCAAATCCTGCCGTGTCTGATTTGAAACACAGATGATCTTTGCCGCCTTTTTAATGACACTTTGCATATACCTATGGGTTAGATCAATTGTCTCTTGCGTATGGCTTTGGGGATATGTCTTATAAATTAAATCATGAATGGTCACGACGATAGGCACGGGGTGGTCAGGAACATCATCGGGATTAGGCAGGTGATAAATATTATGCTTGCCCAACATAAACCGCGGGCCAAAACCAAAATTATCTTCTTTAACTTTGAAATTGTCATATGGAAAACACGGTAACACCCGCTTTGAATCAAATAATCTTTTAGAACAATAAAGGATATACTGGTTTTCCTGGTCAATCTTACCGAGACTGTTAAGCAGATATGAAGTATTGCGGCCAATGCCAGTCAGATTAGGTTTTAAAATAGAACGGCAATTAATGGCAACACGCATCATGGATTAGGCGAAGATAATTCTTTTAATGTAGATTGGACAATAGCATCATATTTTTTTTCAATATGTGGCGCATAATCTAAGGCATTATAGGTCTTCATTAATTTGTATTGCGCGTAGGTATTAATCTTATAGACGGCCGTCCAAATACAATAAATCCAACCCCACTCTCCATCCTTACGTCCCTGGCCCTTTTTAAAATACCGTTTCCAAAACGCCTTCACTGCATCGTTTAACATTTCTTTAAAGGTATACGTCTTGCCGCTATTAAACAATGCCTCAGCCTCAATACGTGTATACCTGTCCATTTTTTCCCAATATTGGGCCACACTGCCATATGAAAAATGAAGCAGGATAGCATTAGGATTATCGATCTTGTAGGCATTGGCTGACGGGGTCAGTTGAATACCCGCGTGGATGACGTCAGAAAATTGTACCGCTTCTTTTTTATAGAATCTAAGCGGCCTATCTTGAAATATACCGCAATTTGAATAACGCATTTCCTCGCCCCAGAAATAATTCTTGCGCGGGACATAGGCCGCATTATATTTTCCTTCAGCAATGATCTTTAACAACTCCACCTTCAAGCCAGCCGTCACCATTTCATCAGCATCGATGTTTAATATCCAATCACCAGTGGTTTTTTCCGCGGCAAATTTCCGAGCAGGCTCGCAATAACCCACACGCTCATGCATGAATACCTTGTCCGTATACTCACGGGCGATGTTGACAGTTTCATCTTCACTGTTCATATCAACAATGACGATTTCATCCGCCCACTTAACGCTTTCTAAACAAGAACGCAAGCGTTTGGCCTCATTTAGCGTGTTGATAAAAACAGAGATTTTCATGGTTAAATAATTAGACCTTATGGCCTTTGCTTCTTAAGAAATCAGCAACCGTTAAAATGACATGGTCCATTTGGGAGATCTCGATGTCTTGGTGGCATCCAATATGCGTCCCATTGTCTGAACAAAATTCAGTCTCTGGAAAATCTCCTAAGCGATGGCCCATGAACGCATAACTAGGGGTCTGGCTTGGGATGGAATAAAATAAATTTCGTGAATCAACGCCCTCTTTCTCTAAATAGGCGACAAATTCATCTTTTGTAAAATTAAGGCCGGGCTTCACGATGATTGAAAAGGCATGCGGCCCTAGTTTCTCATGCGGCGCTTCCTGGACATAAATAAAATATTTCTCAAACTTTTTAAAGTGTTCAATTAAATAAAGAATATTACGCCGGCGTTTATTTAAAATATCATGAAAAATCTCAATATTACCAAGACCGACGGCGGCTTCAATCTCATTCATCTTTGAGGAAAACCCGATGCGCTTGAAACGAAATTTACCGTCAATACCATGATTCCTTAGCGAGCGTGCCGCCTCAGCCATTTGTTCATTATTTGTAATGATAATCCCGCCTTCGATGGTGGTCACTATGTGAGCGGCGTATAATGAAAAACAAGCCATGTCTCCAATGGAACCTATTTTCTTCCCCTTATATTCCGCCCCATGCGCTTCCGCCGCGTCTTCAATCACATGCAGCTTATGCTTCTTCGCGATGGCCATAACGCGGTCCATGTCAGCGGGTTTTCCCATCAAATGAACAGGCATGATGGCCCGGGTGCGTTTGGTGATCGCCGCTTCAATCTTATCGGGATCAATATTTAAGGTGCCTCTTTTCACGTCGACAAATACCGGTTTAAAGCCTGCTTGTAATACCGCGTTACCCGTCGCCACAAATGTGAGTGCCGGAATAATGATTTCATCACCTCGCATAGCGCCAAAATCATAAAGTACCGCGCAGGCAATGGCATCAGCGTCTGTGCCGCTTGAAACAGCGATGCCGTATTTGACACCAAAAAGGGCAGCAAATTTATCTTCAAATTCACTGACGTACTTACCCTTAGTCAGCCATCGGTTAGCAATAGCTCCGTCAATTAACAGCTTAGCTTTTTGGGTAATTGACACCGTCCCAAATGGGACCCTGTAACCAGCTTTTTTTGCCTCTTCTCCTCTTATCATTTCGTCAAACCTTTCAAATGTTCCTGCGCCCAGGCATAGCGCTCTGGCGTACCGATATCAATAAATTTATTCTCCACTTCAAAACCATAAAATCGGTTATTAACCAAGTATGGGAAGAAATTATATTCGATTGAAAATTTCAACGGTGTTTCCACTAAGTCAAAGGCGCCGCGTTTTAAACAATACGTCCCAGTATTGATAAATGCAGCCTTGGCATCCGGTTGCTTTTCTTTAAACGCCAATATATTCTTATTCTTATCAATTTCAATGGTGCCATAATCCCTGGCATCATCAACCCTCGTCACGGCCAGCGTCGCGTTGGACTTCTGTTTTAAGTGAAAATCAATAAATTTATTGTAATCAATGACGCAAAAACAATCCCCGTTCATGGCCAGGAATTGATCGGTCTTAACCAGCGCGGAACCTTTTTTAATAGCACCGCCGGTGCCTAACGGTTCTTCTTCCCGGGAAAACACAAGTTCGACACCCTTGTGGGATTGAGCCAAATTTTTCTCCACATCTTCTGCGCCATGTCCGGTACAAAGAATGAAACGCCTGCCTCCTTGTGAGGTAATATAATCAATCAATATCGAAAGAAATGGTTTACCATTAACTTCCACAAGAACTTTCTGGCCGCCGCCAGTCACTGCGGCTAGGCGTTTACCTAGACCGCCAGCTAAAATAACAATATCTGTTGTATTTAATGGGTTCATTTTACTTAATAATTCCTGTATTAGGCTGAAAGAAAATAATCTGACTGCCTGAGTTTTCAAATTTAATCGGCACTTCAAGAAGATTTTTCAACGCCGCACGCACCTTGTGCTTATGTGCTGGTTCAACAAACAACAAGACAAATCCTCCCCCGCCCGCACCCAACAATTTCCCGCCGATAGCTCCTGCCCGTCTAGCGGCGCTGTATAAATCATCAATCATACCCGTTGATATTTTATCCGATAAACTGCGTTTTAACTGCCAGCTTTCATCTAATAATTTCCCGAATAAAGAAATATCATCCCCATTTAGAATATGCCTTGCCTCATTAACCATCTCAAACATCCGATTAAGCTCTGGTGTTTTATTCGGAATATTTTTAATCTGGTGCTCGGCAATTTGAGATGCTGTCCTGGAAAATCCGGTAAAATACAGCATTAAATGATCCTGTAGTATCTGCATCTTAGCCATCGATAAGGTAACCGGCTGGACACGCAAATGATGCTGACCGCCAAACTCAATATAATTAAAACCCCCGTAAGCCGCCAGCATTTGGTCTTGGCATCCCACATTTTCCTTAATCATGTCCTGTTCAACATGGATTGATTCCTTCGCAAGGCGTTCCTTGGTGATAATCTGTCCTTTCAGGGCGTAGAGAGAATTCAGCAGTCCAACCGTAAAAGCAGAACTCGATCCTAAACCCGTACGTGCCGGAAGATCGCCGTCGTGATGAATCTCAATCCCTTCCTGAATGTCCAAGAACCGCAAACACTCCCGCACAGAAGGATGGTCAATTTCATCAATGGTGTGGACATGCTCAATTTTGGAATAAATGATCCGGGATTTATGCTCAAAGAATGCGGGTAAATAACGGCAGGTAATATAACAGTATTTGTCGATGGTCGTGGCTAAGACAGCCCCTTTATGATCGTTAAACCAACCGTTATAATCTGTTCCGCCGCCAAAAAATGAAACACGAAACGGAGTCCTTGAAATGATCATTTTATAACTTGCGCCTCTTCTAAGATTTTGCGTTTTAATTTAATCTTGGTTGATTTTAATGTTTCATCCACCGCAATCTGGCCAAATTTAGATTTCAATAAATCCAAGAATTTGGGATTCGTGTGATACTTCATCCACGCCTCATCTCGAAAAGCAAGCACTTGATCCGCGCGTAAATATTTTGTCGGCAGAGGCTGTGCTTCATAGGAATGCTGGGAAAAACCAGCGTAAGTCGACGGTAATGCCCATCCTTCTTTTTTCGCGATCCCGTAGAGCGGACTGCCTGGATAAGCCATCGCAGAATAAAAATTAGCTTCTTCCGTGTTCATTTCCACCGCTAAGTCCAAGGTCATCCGCATGCTCTCCATATCATCTTCCGGCAGGCCGAAGATATAATTACCAATGACATTAATCCCATGGTCACGGATTTTATTGACCACCGCGCGGATATCCACATCTTCAAAACGTCCCTTGGTTACATCCTTACGCACGCGGGTATTGCCGCTTTCAATCCCTAAGGCCAGCCAATTAACACCGGCTTTCTTAAGCGTCGCTAAATATTGGTCTTTGACCGTGTCTACCCGCGAATAACACCAAATATTAAATTTATAACCGCGTTCGATGATTAGTTCGCAGAGCTTCATAAAATGATTAGCATTTAAAACAAATAACTCATCGGCTATCTTGATGTTCGTGATGCCCTGCGCCGCAAAAAAATCAAATTCTTTGATGATATGCTCAGGATCCCAATAACGGAAAACCGCGGATCCGTCTGAGAACTCATTATCCTGACGGTTAATAATATTAATCATGCAAAATGAACATTTCATCGGACAGCCAAGAGATGTGTACAGCGCGGCAAAAGGCTGGCGTTTTGAACCATTGGGATATGAGTGCCAAAGGGCGGTACGGTAATTTTTGATCGGCAGCAAGTCCCACGCAATGCCGGGAAGCTCAGTGGGCAAATCAGCTTTCGCCACAATTGGTGAAGGTTTATTCAAAATAATCCCATCGCCCCTAAAGCCTAATCCATCCACCTGATCCAACTTGTTATTTAAATCCGTCCTCAACAGATTAGAAATGGTATAAACACCTTCATTCTGGCAGACAAAATCAATAGCTGAATGTTTTTCTAAGACTTCACGCGATAAGGCCGCGATATGCCCGCCGACAAAAAGAATCTTAATGCCCGGGGCATTATCTTTAAGGATTTCCGCTAATCCGACCGCCCCGGCCATATTCTGCGAACTTGCCGAAGGCTGCTGCCCATAAACAACGAAACAAGCCAGCCTAGGGCTCATTTCCTTGATCTTCGAGGCGGCTTGGTCATCACTTAAATGCAACGCTTCGGCATCAAGAATATCGACGGAGAACCCTTTCACACGGCAATGGCTGGCTAACATCCCCGCCCAAATCGGCGGTTCAATTGCTGAATAATCCTTGGCTAAATCCTGATATATCTTCCTCGAGGCATTTGGATGAACAAATAAAACATCAAGTTTTTTCATAATTTAGATATTCGCGTACTGGTTGCGTTTAATGACTTGATAACCTTTGATTAGCTCGGCAATGCCGGCTTGAAGGCTTACATCCGGCTTAAAACCTGTTTTCTCGATTTTTGCGTTGCTGACGATATAATCACGCTTATCAGGATCTTCACCGATGGTGGCTTCGACGAAATAAAAATCAGGAACAAGCTTCTTAATCTCCTGACAGAGCTGTAATTTTGTCAAATTAGCGTCGCTTAGCCCCACATTATATGGCTGATTCTTCATTGTGTCAAAATGATTAAGCCCGTGCACAAAAGCCTTTGAGATATCGCGCACGTGAATATAGTTACGGTTGAAATGGGCTTCAAATAAGACCACGAAGCGGTCATATACCGCGCGGTAAACAAAATCATTAACCAACAAGTCAAGCCTCATCCGGGGAGAAACACCAAAGGCCGTAGCTAACCTGAGCGTAATCCCTCCTGCTTGGAGAATGGCATTTTCTGCATCCACTTTCAATTTTCCATACAAAGAAATGGGCCTCAGCGACGTCTCTTCCGTGCAATGCTTGCCCTTTTCTCCTATCCCGTAACCGCTGTTAGTGGTTGGGAAGATGACCATTTGTGAAGGACTCTTGATTTTCAACATATCGAGAACAGCATCAAGTAAGATAGTTTGAGCCGCTACTGGATCTTTCGCGCATAAGGGCGCACCTGTTAAACACGCCAAGGGGAATATCGCATCCGCGCTCTTCATTAATTTAGCCATCAAATTCCGATCCCTCACATCCCCTCGGACAATGATTAATTTTGGATTTATCGCGCAATCAAGTAAAGACGTTTGATTGTACATAAAATTATCCAAGGCGATGACCTCATGCCCAGCATTCAGCAACGTTGGGGTTAATACTGAGCCGATGTATCCGGCCGCTCCCGTAACTAAAACTTTCATGACAGACCCTTTCTATACCATTGAATTGTTTTATGGATACCTTCTTCTAAATTGACTTTCGGCTTCCAGCCTAATTGGGTGATCAGCCGATTATCCATCAATTTTCTCATTGTACCGTCCGGTTTCGCCGCGTCAAACCGGATCTTTCCCTTAAAACCGCTGATAGCCGCAATCATGCGTGCTAATTTGCTAATTTCTATATCAATGCCCGAACCGATATTTATCAATTGGGCATTACATTTCTTGTCGACTAAGATACAGCAGGCACGGACAAAGTCATCAACGAAAAGAAACTCACGCCGAGGCTTACCTGTCCCCCAAACCACCACGTCTTTATCATTGTCTTTAACCGCCTTGCAGAATTTAGCGATCAAAGCCCCCATCACATGCGCCGTCTCAAGATTATCGTCGCTGCCTGGGCCGTATAATGTCGCCGGCACTGCCGTCATTGCGTTAAACCCATATTGGGCCCTATAGGCGGCGCACATTGTTATCCCGGCAATTTTTGCTACCGAATAAGCTTCGCTAGTCCTTTCAAGTGAACCTGTTAATAATGATTCTTCCTTGATAGGTTGGCGGGCATCTTTTGGGTAGGCGCAAGAGCCGGAAAAATATACCAGCTTTTTAACGCCGTTAAGGCAGGACGCATGAATAAGATTATTCTGCGCCTGCATATTCTCATAGATAAACTCCGCTGGTTGCCGCTGATTAGCGACGATACCGCCGGAACGTATTGACCCTAAAAAAACATATTCAGGTTTTTTTACTTTAAAAAGCTTTAAGACCTTGGCTTGATCAAGAACATTAATCTTATGCTTAACATTGGACAACACATTTTTATAGCCTTCTGCCGTAAAATAACCGTACAAGGAATTATCAATGCTGTCGTTGTGTCCAACAATCAGGATACGGGAGCTTTGCTTCATGCCTGCGTCTTCATGCCTTTCGCGTAATACTCTTCATTATAATAGTTACCATGTTCAATGATCAGCGTTGACTTGCCATCCGTACGCTTAAGCGCATTAACATAGGCGGGAAAGATTTGCTCAGCGGTATCTAATTCAACCACTTCAATCCAGTGGAATAATTTACGAAAAGCGTCCGCGTAATTGCCGATATGCTGATGTCCGGGATGGACAGGCGCATCTGGGCCGGTTGCGACGCGGATAATCACCTTAGACGGCCATTTACCTTCGGTCACGTCCGGCAATTTATCCAGCATATTAGCCATATCGCCGGTCGCCAACAATAAAAAGTTCTGCCGAGGGTAAACTGAAACTGGAATAGTCCCTGCCAAGGCCATGCCGATGGTAAATTGCATTTGAAAGCTTTCATTGATCGGCATTTCAAGCGTTCTATCCTTTGGGCAATCGCGCAGTGTCTGGAACATAAAGGTGCCGGGACCCGCCACCGTCTGGCCGACAAACATGACCTTAGGCTGCTGGGCTAACCATTCCATGGTGCGCTTTAATTCATCAAAATATTTCTTCGCCGGAGGCGAATCAGCCTTGGGCTGAAATTGGTGCACTTCTTCCATGCCGCTCCTTAAAATTTAATTAGTTTACCAAGTCCGGAATGCGGATACCCATTGGTGTATTTAAAATAAACGATCTTATCCATGTACTTGGTGCCCACAAACCACGGCTCTGGATCTCCCCATGTTTCGCGGGTGTTGGTCATAACTGAAACACCATTATCGCCGACAATAAACACAGCCGGTAAATCAAAATTATGCACATATTTAACGGCCTCATGAAAAATACCTGTTTCCGCCGACATATCGCCGCAAAATAAAAACGCACGTCCTTTTTTTCCTTGGTTCTTTAAGGTCCATGCAACCCCCGCGGCAGTGCCCATCAAAGAACCGACAATGCCGGAGCATAACACCTTGTATTTGGGAAAACTCAACGCAATACTGCGCCCGCGCAAAATTGAATCCTTTACTTCTTCCCTGGGCACGCCTTTTAGCAAGGCCAGCTCATGCGAATCCCAAAATCCAAAAACATAATCATCGTCATTAATCTCGTATTCTTTAAAAATACGGATCAATTCATCTTCCCGTCCCGAACGCAAGTGAACTGGCGCACGGATAACCCCCGTCGCAAATATCTCCGCAATCTCTTTCTCAAAAGCAATAATTTCTTCCTTGGTCATCATTTCAACACCTCGCCTAGCAAGTAACAGGGAATATTCTCTTTCTCAAAAGCAACAATTTCTTCTTTAGTGAGCATACCCATCCTTTAATGTTTAGAAACATCCTTAAAATAAGCCATTGTTTTCTGAATCCCGTCTTCTAACGCAATCTTAGGCTCCCAGCCTAACGCACGGCGAGCGAGAGAAATATCCGGACAACGCTGTTTCGGATCATCCTTAGGCAATGATTTAAAAACAATCTTTGCCTTAGGATTATAAAAGCGCTTAATCAATTGCGCAAATTGCAATATGCTAAACTCCCTTGGGTTTCCTATATTAACCGGGCCTTGCAGGTCTGAAAATAACAATTTCGTAATTCCTTCAATCAAGTCATTCACATAACAAAAAGAACGCGTTTGTTTTCCCGTTCCGTAAACAGTTAACGGCTGATGACGCAGGATCTGGTCTATAAAATTAGGCACAACGCGGCCGTCATTAATCTGCATGCGCGGTCCATAAGTATTAAATATCCTCACAACCTTCACGTCAACGCCATGCACCCGATGATAAGCAAAGGTCAAAGCCTCTGAAAAACGCTTAGCCTCGTCATATACACTGCGGGGTCCGTTGGGATTGACGTTACCCCAATACGTTTCTTTTTGAGGATGAACCAATGGGTCACCGTAAACTTCCGACGTTGAGGCCATTAAGAATACCGCTTTTTTTTGTTTAGCTAATTCTAATGCGTTCTTCGTCCCTGCCGAACCAACATCCATAATTTCCAAAGGAATGCGCGCAAAATCAATAGGCGACGCGGGAGAAGCAAATTCAAGGATATAATGAACTGGGCCTGAGACATGAAATTTAAAGCAAATATCGTGTTTAATAAACTTGAAATTCTTATGCGTCAGCAAATGCGCAATATTTTTTTTACTTCCAGTAATTAGATTATCAATCGCAATGACCTTAAACCCGCGGTTAATAAACCAATCGCACAAATGACTGCCTAAAAAACCGGCTCCTCCGGTAATCACAACTGTCTTTATCGCTTGTTTCATGTCACTTCTTTCCCCGGCCAATGCCGAAATAATCAAACCCTAATGCCGATAAGGCATGCCCATCAAGAAAATTACGTCCGTCAAAAACTACGGCTTGGCGCATGCTGTCCCGCACCTGAATAAAGTTAATGTCTTTAAATTCTGCCCATTCCGTCAACAATAACAGGCAATCACAATCCTCCACCGCTTCATAGGCATCAGCGCAAAACCGTACCTTTTTCAAAATACCCTCTGCCGGCCCCATAGCTTTTGGGTCATACGCTTTAATGCGCGCGCCTTCTTTCTGCAGGGTCTGGATAATCTCAATCGAAGCCGCATTGCGGACATCGTCGGTATTTGGTTTAAATGCAATGCCCCAGACGCCTATCGTCTTGTCTTTAATATTCCACAGCTTCTCTTCAATTAGATGGATAAAATGATGGCGCTGGTCCTGGTTGATCTTGCGGACATCTTTAAGCAGATTAAAATCATATCCGTTCTTTTCGCTTAAACGGATAAAGGCATCAACATCCTTAGGGAAACAGCTTCCGCCGTAGCCGATACCAGCGTCGAGAAACTGGCGGCCGATCCGTTTGTCCATCCCCATCCCTTCCGCCACCTTGAGCACATCCGCTCCGACACGGTCGCATATTTCTGCGATGGCATTAATAAATGATATCTTTGTCGCTAAAAATGAATTTGACGCGTGTTTGATAATCTCAGCCGACGCGGTATTAGTCACCAGAATTTTTGTTTTTAACGGCTTATAAATCTCCCGTAAAATCTTCTCTGCTTTCTTAGATTCAACACCAAATACAACACGGTCGGGATTCATAAAGTCATGAACAGCACTGCCCTCTTTTAAAAACTCGGGATTGGAGGCCACATCAAAATCTAATAATATTTTATGTCCTTTTTTGTACTTGGCCGGCAAATTCAGCTGGATTGTCCGGGTAATTTTATTGCCGGTTTGCGCAGGAACGGTTGATTTCTCGACGATTAATTTATAGGAATCCATGCTTTTAGCAATTTCACGGGCCACATTTTCAATGTAGGTCAAATCCGCGTCGCCGTTTGGCTTCGAGGGTGTCGGCACGGCTAAAAAAATTACTGTCACCAAGAAATTTGATTAAACTAATCATAATTAT
>CAZCHB010000007.1:0-18512 GCA_964498235.1 uncultured Planctomycetales bacterium | reverse complement strand
GACCCTCCATTAGGGTAATAAATATTAAACAAAATAAAATCATCGTATTCAGCCATTAAAACCCTGCCTTCGCTGTCAAACTCCGCAACACCTAAACCTTCGGTGACTTTGTTAGGCTTAATCTTTGAGTATATTGCAACCCCGCTGTATCCTTTCTTTTCTGCCGACGACCAGAAAGAATAATACCCTTGAGGCTTGATAAATTTCTCGGTTAATTGATCAGGATGAGCCTTTGTTTCCTGTAGACATAATATATCCGGCGATTCTTTTTGCATCCATTCATAAAAACCTTTTTTCTCAGCGGCACGGATGCCGTTTACATTCCAACATAACAGGCGCATACATTTTCCCTTAAGTTTTATTCAATGATGCTGGAGAAATAATCCCCGCAGAAACAATCATTTTTATTGCTTCTTCGACACTCCAGCCGGGATCTATGGTTTGAGACGACTTCACCAAAAAAATAAATCCTGTCGTCGGATTAGGGACGGTAGGCACAAACATCCGCAACAATTCTTCCCCTGTTTGATTATCTTTGATCGTGCCCGTTACAAAAGCAACCGTCCATACACCAAAATTATTAGCATCAATCAGTAATGCTTTTTTAAAAGCCTGCTTACCATCAGTCACTGATAAACTATCTGAAAGCTGTTTACCAACTTGATAAATAGCCTTAATAACCGGGATGCGCTCTGTAATGCTTTCAATAAGACGAAAGATCTGGCGTCCCATCACGTTACTGACAATCAAGCCGATAATGTATAAACAGATTAATACCAATAAAATCCCAAGTCCTGGGATATGACGGATCGGCATTAGAGGCTCAATGAGCGCAATGACTCTTTTATCAATTAGAACATACAGCAATTTAACTGCTAGATAGGAGAGCAGTAACGGAATGATGGCTAAAAGACCGCGAAAGATGTAGATGCGGGCATGCACAAAGAAATTATTCATAAGACGTTTATCCTATCATTTATATTATTGACATTCAAGGCCTAGATACTAATATATGTATGTTTATTAATCAGACTTTAGGAGCGTTATGAAGAACCGCAAGCCGTTTGAACCAACATTTAATACCCCTGCCGATAAACTCTGCAAGGAAGAATTAAACAAATTGTCCGCTGGTGGATTTTTAGGGAATTTAAAGGCCGATATCCGTGACGCTTCGCGCGATGACTTGCCGTGGGAATCTGAAGCCATCGCTAAATCGCATGGCATCTACCTTGAATTTAACCGTAACAAAGAAGCCACAGAAGCCAAAGAATGGATTTATATGTTCCGTATTTCTATTCCAGGCGGAGGCCCGCTTACACGTGAACAATATAATACAGTCCATACCTTAGCTTCTAAATACACCAAGGACCCTGACGGATTTCCCTCAATCCGTTTAACCAACCGTCAAAATATCCAATTTCATTGGGTGCGTAAAGAAAACGTTGTTGAAATGATCCGAAGCCTGGCTGAATCAGGACTGAACACCCTTAACGGGTGCGGTGATAATACCCGTAATGTCATGGGCTGCCCTCTCTCTCGTTTCTCAAGTGTTTTTAACGCGAATGAGTGGGCACAAAAAGCGGGCGCTTATTTCCAGTTGCCTATCGAACCTTTCATCACTGTTTGGGAAATAGACCCTGCTAAAATCCGTAAACCCGGCGAATCCTTTAATTACGGCGCAAAACTGCTCAACCGAAAATTCAAAATCGGCTTTGCCGCTGTCATTGAAAATATTAAAACCGGCCAATTAGAAGTTGATAATTGCGCCGAAGTCTTAAGCGATGACATGGGCGTTGTACCAATTATCGACGGTAAAACAGTTAAGAAATTCCAAATCTATATCGGCGGCGGGCAAGGTGAAAAAAACGGCAAACCTTCCTTGTCCACCTTAGCCTCAGCACTTTGCCAAGTCGATGAAGCAAACCTCTTAAAAGTCATGGACGCGGTTGTGAAAGTCCACCAGCAATGGGGCGACCGTGAAAACCGTATTTACGCGCGGATTAAGTTTGTCGTTAAAAAACTAGGCATTCCCTGGTACCGAGAGCAAGTTGAAAAGATCGTCGGCTTCAAGTTGGAAGAACCTATCATAAATTTAGATATCGGCGCGCGTCATATGCATCATGGCTGGTATAAACAACCCACTAACGGGCTTTGGACTTATGGTGCTTTTATTGAAAATGGACGCCTTATTGACAACAGCCCCAACGGTAAATTAATGGCCATGTGCCATCATTTGATGAATGCCTACCCCGTTGATTTCATGATTACCCCTAATCAAGACGCTCTTTTCTGCAATATTCCAGAATCATCAAAAGCGGCGTTTGAAACGGATATGAAAAGATTTGGCTTTGGCCAGCGTAACGGCAAAGTCTATTCTAATTTACGGCTTTTATCGGGAGCGTGTGTTGGGCGTGATACTTGCCGATTAACATATACCGATTCTGAAAAATTTGAACCGGAACTCATTGACCAATTGGAAGCCTTGGGCTGGGGTGATTTAAGCGAATCGATTGGGATTACGGGATGTGAACGCCAATGCTTCCGCCCGGCAACAAAAACAATCGGCTTGATCGGCTCGGGATTTAATCGGTACCAAATGAAATTAATGGGCACCGAAGACGCCAAACATCAAGGCTTGCCATTAATCGGTGATGACCCTAATGCGGTTTATCTAAGATCTATCCCGCGTGAACGCGTTGCTTCTGTAATTAACGCCTTGCTGAAATATTGGAAGGCGAATGCAAAATCCGGCGAAGGATTAGGCTACTTTAACCGCCGTGTCGGTATACAGGCGTTAATAGAGTTTTTTAAAAATGATCCCGCCAGCGCTGATTTAATGTCAAAACCTTTACCGGCTGACTGTGTGATTGATCAATGATGAAGACAATTTCATCTATCGTATTCTTTTTACTCTTAAGCACCTTACCTTCTTATGCCAACTTAAGTGAAGGCTTAGTAGGCTGGTGGAAGATGGATGAAGGAACAGGAGTAACAACCGCTGACAGCAGCGGCCATGGGAATACGGGAACTTTTACCGGCACTCCCACATGGACTAATGGATGCATCAAGAATAAATGCTTAGAATTTAACGGGGTTGACCAATTTATCTCAACCCCTTCTAATGATCTTCCCTCAGGTTCATCACCTCGCGCAACCAGCTTATGGATTAAAATTTCTCAGTATGCGAACTTTAATATTGCCTATGGTTACGGCGATGTCGGTGATGGTAATGTATTTGGTTATTACTTAAATTCTGATATTCTTAACTTTTGGGGTAATAATAACGATATTAATACCGGGTATTCTATTACCCTTAATGTATGGCATAATATTGTCACAAACTTTGACGGGACAAATATCAGCATGTATGTTGATGGCGCCCAAGTCTTAGCCCCCACACCCCCTCCAACACCACTAACAACTGGAACAAACGGAATGTTAATTGGAAAAAGTTATAATGATGATTATTATCCGGGACTCGTAGATGACGTACGCGTTTATAACCGCACCCTATCCACTCAAGAGATCTCAGATTTATACAAAAGCGGTATCCGTATCCGCAATGCTGTTATCCGTAACGCTCACCTTGATAAATAAACATAGTTAATCCTGTTTCACCTTTTATCGACGACATTTAATGCGAAGCCATGCGCGCGCTGACGATTGGCATTAGGCCATAAAAACATGTTATAGTTTCACTATGTTTACTAAATCTAAGAAAAACAGCCTTCTTTCATATATGGAGTTTTAATATGCGTCAAATCTATTTACCAATAAATCTTTGCTTTACCGGATTTCTAACATTGCTTCTCTCTATAATTAGTTCATCTTCTCTATTGCCGATGCTGCCTTGGGCACATGCCGCGGTCGTTGATTATGACATTGTCTACGTCAGGGCACCACGTCACGGAGATACAGTCAGATCATTTCTTCCGGAGTTCAAAAACCCCACAAATATGGAGCCAGGTTCCGATCTGATGATCCTTCACCCTGACGGATCTGAAGAGGTGCTTGTAGCGGCGGGTAAAGGGGCTGTTGCTGATCCTGTAGTTTCTTTCGATGCGCAGTGGGTCTATTACGCCTTGACTTACGATGCCTCTGAGATCAATTACGGTTTTCATGGAGCCACGGCCCGAGGGTCTGATATTTTTAAAATAAATCTCATTACCAAAGAAATTGTCCGCCTGACCTTCTCGGAATTCACACCTAATACCGGCGCCGGGATTTGGCTAGATACCCCTTTATATACCGCGAACGGCCAACAATATACACACAATTCACCCGCAATGGGGATGCATAATCTCGCCCCATGTCCCTTGCCGGGGGGAAAAGTTGCTTTCGTATCAAGCCGTAATGCTTTCCGCGTGACCAAAGGCGCCTCCGGTCCAAACTTGCAATTATTTATCCTGGATGAAAAAACACAAAATGTTGAACAGATCGGTTATCTAAATTTAGGGAGCGCCCTGCATCCTGTTGTTTTGACAGACGGACGCATCTTATTCTCCAGCTCAGAAGCTCAAGGCCTTAGAGATGAACGCAGTTGGGGACTTTGGTCCATTTGGCCGGATGGTACAAAATGGGAACCGGTTTTCAGCGCTTTCGGCGAAGCTGACGGTTTTCATTGGCATGGCCAGTTATCCAACGGCGACATCGTATCGACAATATACTATAACCAAAACAATAATGGTTTTGGGACCATGGTCAAATTCCCTTCAAAAATCCCTGACAGCGCTATTGCCTTTGGAAGCCCCAACCCATCTTTAAACCCAGCGCTGTCTAACATGCCTTATAAATATATTATCAAACAATATTCATTCTCCCCTTATGGAATGGAGCTCTTGACCCCTTTTGCGCATAGCGACGATTCCGCGGCGGGCGTTATCCCTGGAACTTCAGAATTTACAGGAAAAGTCACCCAGCCCAGCGGCGCTCCAAACAATGATCTTCTGCTCATCTGGTCTCCAGGACCAGCAAATCTGTTAAACAGGCCTATCGCAACGCCTCAGGTTGACGCAGGTATTTATCTTATACGCGGCGGCATACCTGTCAGCAACCACAAGGATCTTGTGCTCATTAAAAATGACCCTAATTATAATGAACAACAGCCAAAAGCTGTTGTTCCATATAAAAAGATTTACGGCATTGATGAACCTAAGAAATTACAGGAATTAACTAATGACGGCACAATAAATCCAGCTTTGCCTGAAGGGACACCTTTTGGCCTCGTTGGAACATCCACCTTTTACCGTCGTGATACAAAGCCAGGTACAGGTGACCCTGACTTTGATGGTTGGGATACCTTCTATCCAACCAATAGCATGGGATCAAATTGGCGCATCCAAGGTGCTGATGTCGGAAGATATGACAGCAGTGATATTTATGCCGTGCGTATCCTTGCTATGGAACCGACATCTTTCCGGCATTTTGGGCCCAATGGTTACAACCTAAACTTCGCCAATACAGCAAATGAAAAACTTAGGATCCTGGGTGAAATTCCTCTCTTAAAATATGATTCAAGCGGAAAACCTATCCTTGATACGGACGGCAATCCTGACACCAGCTTCCTAGCCAAGATTCCTGCAGATGTCCCGTTCACCTTCCAAACTATTAATAAAGATGCCATGAACCTGAACATGGCCCAAACGTGGCATCAGGTTCGTCCCGGCGAGGTTCGCAATGACTGCGGTGGATGCCATGCTCACTCACAAAAACCTTTAGATTTTGCCTCAACAGCGGCGGCCAAACCCGGATATGTTATCCCTAACCTGGCCACCGAAACACCAATGCTCTCCAAAGACAGCAGCGGCAAACCGATTGTTGTCATCAAAGACCGGGCCCAGGACGTGGAATATTACCGCGATATCAAACCAATCTTAGAACGCTCCTGTATACAATGCCACTCACTGACTGGACGTCAAGAGGGAAAACTGGCTCTTGATGATTATGCAAAGACAGGCTATTTAAACGGCCTGATGGTTGAAGGTTCCTATATGCGCCTTGCGATGGACACAGGTGCCACACTCGGCGGGTATCCTCCGCTTCACCCTAATAAATGGGGCGGATTAAACAGGTCCCGATATGTGCGTCCATTCCAATCACGCCGGAGCCTTCTTATCTGGAAAATCTTTGGGCAACGTTTGGACGGCTGGACGAATGCTGATCACCCAACGGAACGGGTCGCAGGAGACCGCTCGACCCTGCCTCTCGGCGGAGCGTCAAATGAGGAAATGGACAATGCAGACCTTGACTATACAGGCAGTATGTGTCCAACGCCAGGATCAGGTGTCACACCTTTAACCGAAGATGAAAAGCTCCTGTTCGCCCGCTGGGTGGATCTGGGGACACCCATTGATCAAGTCAAAGATTGGGGCTGGTTCCTGGATGAATTGCGCCCTACGCTGACAATGCCTTACCCAAAAATCGGGGACAATGATAAAGCCCTTTCAAAGATCAAGGTCGGTATGCACGATTATTACTCCGGCCTCGACATGAGCTCTTTCTCTGTAAAGGCCACCTTCCCGATCAATGGGAAACCTGCCGGGACAGAACTCGCGCCGTTCTTTGTGAAAGACGGCGATTTTATCTGGACATTGAACGTGATCCCGTCAATATCATCCATCACAGGCGGCGAAATCAATGTTTCAGTCAAAGATACCAAAGGAAATATCCAAAAAATCAAACGCAGTTTTAGTATTTCAACAACAGTACCGACAACGCCAAAAATACTGATTAATTCCTTAGCATTCACACCTTCAAAAATGGATGCCCGGGTGGTTTTTCTGTATTCATACAACCTTACTCCTCCCGCTGACTCCCGCGTAATGTTCCAATTAGACAGCGCACCAGTTGTTGAGGATACCGACAAGGACGGGTTCTTTGAATTCCAAAATGTTTCATTCGGCAATCATACCATCCTTGGATATCTCACTGATAAGTCCGGAAACTCAATCGCAGGCAGTGAAGCTTCACAATCATTAACTGTTCTGGGGCCTATCAATAATCCGCCTGTTGTCATGGCTATCAGCGATCAAACCGTCCTCGCGTGGAAACCGCTTAAATTCAATGTTTCCGTCAGTGACCCTGATACCGCGGATGTCGTCACATTAACACCGTCCGGGCTTCCTTCTGAGGCAAAGGTCATGCCAATATCCGACCGTCTCTGGGAAGTAACGTGGACACCAACGGCTTCTGATGTCGGGACAAAGACCGTTTCTTTCATTGCTAATGACGGCACAGTGACTTCTGCCGCTGTTTCAGTCAAGATCATTGTTTCATCATCCGACACCGTTCCTGTCAATCCGACGGTGAACATTTACCAACCTGCCGCTGAAGCAAATGTCTCCGGAAAAGTGGTGACTATTTCAGCAAGCGTTACTGAAAAAACCGGCATTGCATGGGTGCAATTCATGGTCGACGGCAGAAATATCGGCGCTGAACTCTCTGCCGCACCGTATTCAATGCTGTGGGACAGCACAAGCATTGCTAATGGCTCACATACGCTAACAGCAGAAGTCCGCAACGCCGCTAATTTAAAAGGAGTGTCCAATGCTGTGGTTGTTAATGTCAGCAATACTGCCGAGGACACTTTGCCTCCGACAACTCCAACTAATGTCACAGGCACAGCGAAATCAACCACGGCAATTGAGTTAAACTGGTCGCATTCAACAGATAATGTTGCTGTCGTAGGATACATAATTTCTCGTAATGGGCAATATGTCGGTTCAGCAACGTCTAGCACTTACACAGACAACGGCCTTAAGCCTGGCACAACATACTCCTACACCGTCTTAGCTTATGACGGCAGAGAAAATATGTCTGCGCCATCAGCATCTATTAACATTAAAACCCTTGAATCAACACCGGAACCAAAACCTGACACAATAGCGCCTAGCGTGCCTTCAGGGCTATTAACTAAGGTTGCATCAACAACTCAAATCAACCTGTCATGGGATGCATCCACAGACAATGTGGCTATTACCGGCTATAAGGTATTCCTCAACGGAATATACCTCACCTCTGTCACGTCAACGTCTTATGCTGTAACTGGACTCACACCATCAACAACATACAGCTTTACTGTTTCCGCCTACGATGCGGCAGGCAACACCTCCGCCCAATGCCAGTGGGTTAACGCAAGAACAAGTGATGAACCAACACCGGAACCAAAACCTGACACAATAGCGCCTAGCGTGCCTTCAGGGCTATTAGCTAAGGCCGCATCAACAACTCAAATCAACCTGTCATGGGATGCATCCACAGACAATGTGGTTATTACCGGCTATAAGGTATTCCTCAACGGGACATACCTCACCTCTGTCACGTCAACGTCTTATTCCGCAACTGGATTGACACCCTCAACAACGTACAGCTTTTCTGTTTCCGCCTACGATGCAACAGGCAACACCTCTGCCTTATCTCAAGCGGTTAACGCCAAAACAAATGATGAATCAATACCAGATCCAGTACCTGTAGATAACATCAAGCCAAGCACACCAACTAGGCTTGCTTTTACCGCTGTAACTGCAAGCCAGATCGACTTAGTCTGGAGGAACTCAATCGATAATATTGGTGTTGCAGGATATAAAGTGTTCCGCAATAATGTTGAGATTGCAACTGTCACAACAACCACTTATAGCGATACCGATCTAGGCACAAAGCAACGATACAACTACCGCGTGGCAGCCTTTGACGCGGCTGGCAATGTATCCCATCAATCCTTACGCGTCACTACCTTCATACTAAGAAAAGTTAACACACAAAAACCATCAGCGCCAAAGAATCTGACAATAACATCCAATATGGACTCACGTATTGCCTTGTCATGGAATACATCTTCAGATAATACTAATGTTGCTGGTTACAGGGTTTACCGTAATGCTCATTTAATCGCGACAACCGCAGAACCTAACTATATTGATAATAGCGTAGTCAAATCGAAGCGTTACATATACCGCGTGGCCTCCATTGACGCCGCAGGCAATCAATCAGCGTTGTCACAATATGCCATGACCTGGGCCAATTAGACACCGTTTCATTTGAAATTAACAAAAAAAGCCGCTTAACAAACTTAAGCGGCTTTAAAATTTATAATTATAATGACGGTTTGGGCCATTACGGGCCCAAAGAACTAGAGTAAAACGCTAGCTTCATCCCAGGAAAATGTCACTTCTTCTTCCTGTTCTGCCTTCTGCTGTGACTGCTCGTTATGCGGTCCGTTCATAGTAGTACACCTCCTTGAAAACACCCATGGAGAACTTTGTCTCCTTATCTTGGGATTAGATATAGGATAAGTATACTCTATTTACAAAAATTTGCCAATAATTATTTTTAGTAAAATTTTACTATATTTGTTACTTAACCCTCAAGAAATAGCAGATAACATACCCGTTACACGCGCAAATTTTTCTCTAGGTTTTCCCAATTTTACACCCCTATCAATCTCAGCCGCGTCAATTTTCTTCCAATCAACAAATGAAACCACCCTAACCTCACGGTCTTTAAGGAATTTCAACACCTCGTCAGTACTTGGTACTTCACAGGGGTTTAAATGCTCCAAATCTTCCAATAAACTCTTAACAGTTTCCTCTGAACAGGGCTTATTTGTCCCAATAATACCAGTCGCCCCTCTTTTAATCCATCCGGCAACATACCATCCTGTATAAATCACTTCAGAATCCATCACACGACCAGCTTGATTAGGAATTATCCCGTATTGATCTGAAAAAGGCAGACCTTTAATGGGAATACCGCGATAACCAACGCTTCTAAAGACAATACCGCAATCAATTTCTTCAAATTTGCCCGTACCCCTTACTTTTTGAGCATTTGGGGCACCAACTAATTTATTAATTTCAAATTTTGCCTTCTGAACATGGCCCTTACCTAATATCTCTATGGGACTTTTCCTAAAATGCATGACAAATTTACGTTTACGGTTATTATGAGTAATGGTGGTAAAATGCTGAAGAATCTCAAAATTCTTCTTTTTACCGGCATTAGCTGGATCTTCCAATTCCTGTTGGCTTTCTTTATTTAAATCCAAATCCTTGGGGTCTACAACCGGATAACAATCTGCTAACTCACCCATTTCCTTGATTTCATGAGCCGTAAATGACGCTTGAACCGGGCCGCGGCGGCCATACACATGAACCTCTTTAATCTTACTCTCAGCCAAGATATCAAGAGCATGCTGATTGATATCGGTTCCCTTTAATTCTTCCGGCGTTTTACATAAAATACGCGCCACATCCATAGCCACATTACCTTGGCCAATGATGACAGCCACTTCCTGTGAGAAATCAAAATGGTGGTCTTGAAAATCCGGATGGCCGTTATACCAAGCCACAAACTCTGTTGCCGTATAACTACCAACTAAATCCTCTCCATTAATCCCTAGGCGCCGGTCAGCCTCCGCCCCTATCGTAAAAATAACCGCGTCATAAAACTTCTTTAATTCAAAAACAGTAATATTCTTTCCAACGGTCACATTGCCTAAAAAGGTAAAATTAGGATTTTCAGCTGTTTTCTCAAAAACCTTTGTGACATTTTTGATTTTTAAATGGTCCGGGGCAACGCCATAACGCACCAAACCAAAAGGAACAGGCAATTTCTCAAACATATCAACCTTGACGCTCAACTTTTGCGATAATAAATCTGCCGCCGCGTAAAAACCGCTAGGCCCGCTGCCGACAATGGCGACACGTAAAGGACGATCTGGAGTTCCTAAAGAAGACATATTATTCCTTTCAAATCAACGTTTAAATTCAGTCGCTAAAATTAAATGCTTAATACCAGCCTTTGATGCTGTATCAATGACCCCAACAACAAAATCATATTTGACATTGCGGTCGCCGCTGATAATAATTGCAGGATCCTTATAAGATTTAACCAGTCCTTGCAGTTTATAGAGAAATAAGTCTTTATCCAACTTTAAATTAAACTTCTGATTCTCCATGTAAATTTCACCTGCTGAAGTAATCGAAACATTGATATCCTTACCTTCGGTCGGCTGTTGATTGTTTGATACTTGAGGAAGGGCGATTTTAATACTGGAGCGGTAAATAAGCGGTGTTGTTACCATAAAAATAATCAATAAAACCAGAATAACATCGGTCAGCGGTGCAATATTAATTTCCGCTATTAATTTCGTATTACGTGGGCGTCGTCTCATTTTTTCTTGATAGCGATAAAATCCATCAACTCTGAAGCAGTTAATTCCATATCAACGACAAAATTATCAATGGTACGCATAAAATAATTATAAGCTACAACAGCCGGAATCGCAACGGACAAACCTGCCGCTGTACAAACCAAAGCCTCGGAAATCCCGATGGTCACAATGTCCATCCCGCCAGACCCCGCCTTTGAAATATCGCCAAAAGCCCGCATAATCCCAAGAACGGTGCCGAATAAGCCGATATAAACCGCTGTCCCGCCAATGGTGGCCACAATACTGGTAAAACGCTCAAGCTTGATAGTTTCAACCGTAATTTCACGCTCCATGGCATTTGAAATGACTTTTTCATCATGGCCGTTTAATAAGAGCCCCGCTGTAGCCACCTTAGCCGAAGGGGTGTCCGTATTACGGCATATATCCAACGCCGCCGACACATCTTTATTAGCGCAAGACTGACGCAAGCTTTCCATTAAACTAACGCGCGACAAGCGGGAACGGCGGTGAAAATAAATAATCCGCTCAATGATCACCGCAATAGACACAACCGAACAGAGAATCAGCAGATACATGGTAAATCCGCCGAGATGGATAATTTCAAAAATAGATTTTTCTTTGAACATGGTAGCAATTCTATCCTAATCATTATTTTAAAACAAGGAAAATCAAGAATTACGGAATTCATTCTTGACTTGCGTAGAGGTTTTGCTATTCTCATTGAGTAATTATTGGGATGAACGACTATTTGGAGAAAATATGATTATTGGCATTCCTAAAGAAACACATGCTGGCGAAGCGCGGGTTCCGATGACCCCCTCTTCAGTTGACCGTTTGGTTAAAAAAGGCGCGGTGGTGATTGTTGAAGCGGGGCTTGGCTCCTCAATCGGCGTGAATGACGATGAGTATAAAAAAGCCGGAGCTTCAATTGAACCAAACCGCTCTAACATTTTAAAAAATGCGGATTTGCTCCTGCGCCTGCGCAAACCGCCCCTGGATGAAGTCAGCCAGCTTAAAAATGGATCCATCCACATTAGTTTTCTGGATCCCTTCAATGAAAAATCATTAGTTGACGCATTAGCCAACGCGGGCATCAGCGCCATCTCCATGGAAATGATCCCCCGCACCACCCGCGCCCAGAAAATGGATGCTTTAAGTTCACAGGCCAATTTGGCCGGTTATGTGATGGTGGTCTTAGCCGCTGAACGATTACCAAAAATTTTTCCAATGCTTATGACCCCAGCCGGAACTATCTCCCCAGCCCGTGTTTTTATTATCGGGGCGGGCGTCGCCGGGTTACAAGCCATCGCAACCGCCAAACGCTTAGGCGCCCGCGTTGAAGCCTTTGATACACGCCCCGTTGTTAAAGAACAGGTCATGTCTCTCGGAGCTAAATTTGTTGAAATTGATTTAGGTGAAACCGGACAAACCACCGGTGGTTATGCCCAGGCCCTGACACCGGAACAATTGGAAAAACAGCGCCAAGGTATGGCCAAGGTTTGTTCGCAGTCCGATGTCATCATCACCACAGCCCAATTATTTGGCCGGAAAGCGCCTGTCGTTGTGACCAAAGACATGATTGCCCAAATGAAACCCGGCACCATTGTTGTTGATATGGCGGTTGAATCCGGCGGTAACGTCGAAGGCTCAAAGGTTAATGAAGAAGTGACAACCGCCAACGGCGTACGCATCATCGGATTAGGCAATTTGCCCGGCCGTGTGAGCGTTAATGCTTCGCAAATGTATTCGGCCAACCTGCATAATCTATTAGAGGAATATTGGAACAAGGACAGCAAAGCCTTTGACCTTAACCTGGATGACGATATCATCAAAGGCTGTTTGGTCACGCATGGCGGTAAAATCGTTAATCCGATGCTGGTTAAATAACATTGTCATGCCCGAAAGTTTCTGTCAGGCATCTAGCTAATGAACTAGATCCCCGACTAAAACATTCGGGGAATACATACAAAGGGGCTTATTATGGAACTGATTTACCTTCTCTTTATCTTAGTCTTGTCTATTTTCTTAGGGTTCGCGTTAATATCGCGCGTTCCCCCGCTCTTACACACCCCGCTGATGTCGGAAGCTAACGCGATTTGCGGGATTATAATTATCGGCGCTCTAATCGCTGCAGGTGTTGAAGCGACATCCACATTGACCATTATCCTCGGAACATCTGCCGTTGCCCTAGCCACCTTTAACGTGGTAGGCGGATATTTAGTGACGGAACGCATGCTAAAAATGTTTAAAAAGAAGGAATCTAAATGACCCCTGAAATTATTCAAAACTTTGCTTATATTATTTCCTCCGGCCTATTCGTCTTTGGTTTAAAATTCTTAGGCTCTCCTGTGACCGCACGAAAAGGAAACATTCTTTCCGCACTAGGAATGTTACTTGCCATTATTGCAACCGCTGTCGGCGGGCATATTATCAGCTATCAATGGATATTAATCGGGATGGTCATCGGGGGGATATTCGGCGCCTTGGTTGCATACCGCGCCGCCATGACACAGATGCCTGAGATGATCGCCCTTCTGCATGGATGCGGCGCCCTCGCCTCCGTCTTCGTTGATTGGACGGCCTATCACGTTCATGGAGCACATGATTTAACCAACGCCATCGCCCTTTATTTATCCATTGTCATTGGGGGTTTGACCTTTACAGGAAGCGCCATTGCCTGGGGAAAATTAAGTGAAAAACTTCCCGGAAAGCCAATCTTATTCTCCGGTCAAAAGTTTTTAAATCTCGGTATCATTGCCGCTATCTTAGTACTTGGTGTCATGTTTATCATGAACCCTGCGCGATACGATTTATTCTTGGCTATATTAGGGCTTTCTTTATTATTTGGTATTTTCTTAGTCATCCCTATAGGCGGCGCAGATATGCCCGTTGTCATCTCAGTCCTTAACAGCTACTCCGGTGTTGTCGCTTGTACAACAGGATTTGTCATCAATAATACCTTGCTCATAGTTGTCGGGGCCTTAGTCGGGGCTAACGGGATCATCCTAAGCATTATCATGTGCAAGGCCATGAACCGTTCCATCACCAATGTTATCTTTGGAGCCTTTGGGGAAGTTGTTAAGAAAAAGACCTCCGGCGAAAAGAAGGAATCAAAAGCTGTTTCTGTTGAAGATGCCTTCCTTGTGCTGGAAAACGCCAAGTCTGTTGTTATTATCCCAGGTTATGGTTTAGCTGTCGCTCAAGCCCAGCATGCGGTACGGGAATTATCAGAATTCTTAGAGAAAAACGGCGCTGATGTCAAATACGCCATACATCCCGTGGCTGGCCGTATGCCCGGTCACATGAATGTTCTATTGGCTGAAGCGAATATTTCCTACGATCAATTAATGGAAATGGACGCCATCAATCCATTAATGGAAAATACTGACGTGGCCATCATTATCGGCGCCAACGACGTCGTTAATCCCGCCTCGCGCCATGACAAATCAAGCCCCATCTACGGCATGCCCATCATCAATGCCGACAAAGCCAAAACAGTCTTCGTCCTTAAGCGTTCCATGGCTACTGGTTTTGCAGGTATTGAGAATGAACTATTTTACTACGATAACTGTAGAATGATATTTGGTGATGCTAAACAAACCGTTCAGGCTCTAGTTGCAGAATTTAAAACAGGCCATTAAGATAGAATTTCCGCCTAAGGCGGATTAGCCTTTGGCTGACAAGAGCGGTCATTAATTAAAATTTCGCTGATTAATTATTACCAGATTTAAGCAGGGTTTTGGCAGGACGTTTCTTAATTTTTAAATCAACATATTTAACACCAACGAGATAATAACCACCCTTATTGCGGGTGGTGCGGATAACCTTGCCGTAGCCGTTAAAAATGTCCAGCACGCCGGACATCACCACCTGAAGCTCGACAACATCCCCCGCGGGGTAGGCGATAGCGCTGACAAATAATAAACCGCTTAGCGACATATTTTCCGTGGTGGATAACTGCCACATCGAATCAGCCTTTTTACCGTTATGCTCAGCTAAACGATGACGCACCGTAATAATACGTTTGGCACGGACACTGTCACGGCGTTCTTCAAAGTTTTGTGGATTCATTATTTAGGTCCAATCATATCTTGCGGACGAACAACGTCATCAAACTTTTCCGCGGTCAATAATCCTAACTTAACAACAGCTTCTTTTAAAGTAATATTTTCAGCGAAAGCTTTCTTAGCCACCTTAGCCGCATTATCATAGCCGATATGCGGATTAAGCGCCGTGACTAACATCAGCGAATTATCCAAATGCTTTTTAATACTGACAGTATTAGCCTCTATACCAACCACGCAATGATCAGTAAAGCTTTCACAAGCATCGGCGATTAAACGTACTGAATTTAGCACATTAAAAATAATAACAGGCTTATAGACATTTAATTCGAAATTACCCGACGCTCCCCCAAGTGTTACCGCCGTATGATTCCCAAAAACCTGGACACAGACCATGGTCATTGCCTCACATTGGGTGGGATTGACCTTGCCTGGCATAATAGAAGATCCAGGCTCATTCTCAGGCAGGTGCAATTCACCGATCCCGGAACGCGGTCCTGACCCTAACCAGCGCACATCATTGGCAATTTTCATCAATGAAACAGCCAAGGTGTTTAACACCCCGCTTAACTCAACAAGGGCATCATGAGCGGCTAAGGATTCAAATTTATTGCGAGCACTCTTAAAAGGCTTGCCTGTAATGGCCGCAATTTGAGCGGCTGATTTAACGGCAAATTCTGGGTTGGTATTAAGCCCGGTTCCCACGGCTGTTCCGCCTAAGGCCAATTCATAGACGCGAGGCAAAGCAGCGTCAATACGCTCTAAGCCGTTATTTAACTGCTGAACATAGCCTGAAAATTCTTGCCCCAAGGTCAAGGGTGTCGCGTCCATCAAATGGGTGCGGCCAATCTTTATAATATCCTTAAACTCAAATGATTTCTCACGCAAGGCATCCCGCAATTTTCTTAACATGGGAATCAAACGGCGATGAACCTCTTCAATAGCCGCGATATGCATGGCCGTTGGGAAAGTATCATTTGACGATTGCGCCTTATTGACATCATCATTGGGATGGATTGGCTTCTTACTGCCAATCACACCGCCGGAAAGCTCAATGGCTCGGTTCGAAATAACTTCGTTCGCATTCATGTTTGTCTGCGTGCCGGATCCCGTCTGCCAAACAACCAAAGGAAAATGTGCATTTAATTTTCCTTCAATGACTTCATCAGCGGCACGGATGATTAAATCCGCCTTATCTGAAGGCAACAATCCTAATTCTTTATTTGTTAATGCCGCGGCTTTTTTTAAAATCCCTAAGGCACGGATAAATTCCGGCGGAAAATGGTCACCGCCGATCTTAAAATTTTCAATTGAACGCTGGGTTTGGGCACCCCAATATTTATCAGAGGCCACCTTAATCTCACCCATGCTGTCTGTTTCAATGCGATAACTCATGAAATAACCTTATTTAATCGGCGCGACACCCGCTAAATCACCGATCACATTTGTTAATTCCGCCCCAGCTGGAACAACGATCTTCGTATTACTTGCCAGCGACTTTTCCACCGCTTCTAAACGACGCAAAACTTGGGCATTGCCGGTAAAATACTTATTGGCCGCTTCATTGACCAATTGAATTGCCTGGGCCTCCCCTTCTGCTTCAAGAATACGAGCCTGCTTAATGCCTTCCGCACGTTTGATCTCGGCGCGTTTCTGGCCGTCTGCCGCTGTTTCAGTCGCCGTCGCAAAATCAACAGCAGCAATCTTCTCATTTTCTGCTTTGACAACCTTATTCATCGTTTCCTGAACATCTTTAGGCGGATCAATTTCTTTTAATTCCGTCCGGACGATTTCCAAGCCCCAGTTAGCCGTTTCTCTCATTAAAATCGCATATAAATCCGTATTAATCTTTCCACGTTCACTATTAGCGGACTTTAATGTCATTGTACCGATAATATTACGCAAAGTGGTGCGGGCTAAATTCACAATCTGCCATTGGTAATTACCGACATTATACTGGCAATTCTTAACACTATTTTCATCAGTCTTTACCTTAAAATAAACCTGCGCGTCCACCTTAGCATTAAGATTATCATTGGTAATTATTTCCTGAGGTTCAGCATCCACCATTTGCTCGGTCACATTAACCAAGTACATATTTTCAACTAAGGGGATAATCCAGTTAAACCCCGGCGTGGCAAAACGGTTATATTTACCGAAACGTTCCACTAAACCGCGATGCGTCGGACGGACAATACGGATACCAACCACAAAAATAAAAATACCAGCAACAAAAATAACAGGAATAATTTCCATGAGACCCTCCTTAATTTTTCCCCAAATAATTCCTGCCTGTTGGCAGCGAGCGGGGGATCTAGGCCCTGCTCTAGATGCCCGACAACAACATTCGGGCATGACATGGGCAATTAATTATTAATTAAATAATTCGTCACTAAACGAACACCCGCGCCAGTCGCGCCATGCCCATAATACCAGCGGGAAGATCCGTCAACAAAAGAAGTCCCGGCAATATCTAAATGGGCCCACACCGTACCATTGGTAAACTGATGTAAAAACTCTGCCGCGGTACACGCACCCCCACCCTTGACACTACTGGTATTCTTTAAATCTGCAATCGGGGACTTGATATAATCTTTAATTTCAGCATAATTAGGCAGCCTCCAAGCACGATCATCCGTTTCATTAGACGCTTGGATCAATTTTTTGGCCAACTCATCATTATTGGAAAATAAACCAGTGTAGTCAAATCCAAGCGCAACAACGCAGGCCCCAGTCAACGTAGCGATATCAATCATCACTGCCGGCTTATAATTTTTGACGACGTAGGCAAAGGCATCAGCCAGAACTAAACGGCCTTCAGCATCCGTATTGCCAATCTCAACACTTTTTCCGGCGTAACCTATAAAAACATCCCCCGGCTTATACGCATCACGGCCAATGGCATTTTCTGCAACACCTAAAACAAACAGTAAATTTTTTTTTATTCGCAGGGCCAAAGTGTTTCTTAAAATACCGCAGACAGCGGCTGCACCCGCCATGTCAATCTTCATGGTTTCCATACTGCCGCTGGGTTTAATATTTAAACCGCCGGTATCAAAGGTGACCCCTTTGCCGATGATCGCCGTATACCCGTCATTTTTATTACCGCCGGCATACTTAACAATAATTAATTTAGGCTCTTTATTACTGCCTTGATTAACAGCTAAATGAAGATTCAGGCCTTTGGCCTTTAATTCTTTTTTGTTTAAAATTTCCAAGGAAACACTGGTTTTTCCCTTAACCAAATCTTTAATGACAGCTTCGAGATATTCGGAGGT
>CAZCHB010000006.1:0-18745 GCA_964498235.1 uncultured Planctomycetales bacterium | reverse complement strand
CCGACGCCTGCGGGTGAGCCCATTGTTCAATTGGCTGAGCCTTTTGATGGCAATGACCATTCATATTTGATTACACCAATTGTTGCGGATTATATCCAACAATTAGGGTATCGCTGTGTTCATATGGTGGGCCGTAACAGCGGACCGAAATTAATTTTTAATTTGCTGGATGTAACGAAGGATTTAGAGGTCACTTTTGCATCAGGAAATAATAGTTTGGCTGATATAAAGCCTCGATTTGGTTGGTTTTTATCCCAGAGGGATGTGTCAGCGGCAATTGATCGATGGGTGGATATCAGACATCAGACAATTAAACGGCCGTTTTTAGCAACGCTGGAAAAATTTATTAAGCCCCTTGATGCGCGCATTATTGTTACCTCAGCGTTTCATCCGCCTTATGGGCTTAAGATGGTGACGATTTCAGAGAGGGCAGGATTTTCCGGCGTCATGGTTATTCGAAACGGGATAGAGGGAAGCATGGCATTTCCGTTGCTGCGTCCGGCCAAGATTTTATTGTCCGCGCGTCAAGAGGATGGTTCTTATCTGCGGCATGAGATTGAGTTTGATGTTCAAGCATTTCTTGGGCAAGCAGTATCGACGGAAGAGCGGCGTGAGCAGTTATCGTCGGCCGAGAATGCGTGCTTAATTAAGGCTTATGCCGAGAAAGGTTCAAGCGGTGATGAATGTTTTGACCTGCGTGTCAAGGCAACCTGTGAAGGGTTTAAACAAGGGCTTGAGTGGCTGAAAGGACATGGGCATGGTTTGGGTTAAGGCTGCGTCGGGATTAATGTTTTTGGCGGTAGTTATAGGGGCGTTTGGCGCACACGCATTAAGAGATAAAATAACGGAGCATTATTTAGAGATTTATAAAACCGGTGTTTTGTATCACATGATCCATGCCTTAGGTTTATTTGTTATTGCATGGCTTTCGACGCTGACAACAGATCCTAAGGTTAATCTAGCGGGAATATTTATGCTGGCGGGTATTGTGCTTTTTAGTGGCAGTTTATACCTGCTTAGTGTGACGGGTATTAAATGGCTGGGCGCGATTACTCCGCTTGGGGGATTATCGTTTTTAGCCGCGTGGGTTATATTGTTGTGTGTTAAACAATAGTGAAAGGAGTTTAAGATGTCACTGCAGGCAAGGATGTATCTTTTAATTGGGGCATTGTTTGCGATCATTTACGCGACAATTGTCGTGGTTGGTACGGCCGCTGGGCTTAATGATTTTTATTTTTACCTGATCATCTCCATAGGCCTCATGTGGGTACAGTACATGATGGGGCCGAAAATTATTGAATGGACCATGGGGGTTAAATATGTCAAACGTGAAGATAATCCTAAATTATGGGCCATGGTCGAGGAGCAAGCAAGGCGCGGGAATATCCCGATGCCTCAAGTTTGTGTGTCTGAATCAAATGTGCCTAATGCATTTGCTTTTGGCCGGGGGCTGAATGATGGGCGCGTTTGCGTCAGCAAAGGCATCATGAATCTGCTCGATGATGATGAGCTTCGAGCGGTTATCGGCCATGAGTTAACTCACATCAAGAATAATGATGTGCTGACGATTACTCTGATTTCAGTGATCCCGATGATCATGTACCGTATCGCTTGGCATTTTATGTGGTACGGCGGCGGACGGCGCAGCAGTAATAATAACGCGCCAAGCGGTTTGGTGATAGGGTTAGCGGCATTTTTGTTTTATTTTATAACCAATCTCTTGGTTTTATATGGGTCTCGGATACGTGAATATTACGCGGACAAGGGCGCGGTTGAGTTGGGTAATAAACCGGCGGCACTAGCCTCGGCGCTGTATAAATTAGTATATGGCTCAGCCCGCATGGCTGATACACCGGACATGAAACAAGTCGAGGGGATGAAAGCCTTTTTCTTAAATGACCCATCGCAGGCTCTGAATGAAATTAAGGATTTAAAGGAGTTGGACACCGATAAAAGCGGTACAATTGACAGTAATGAGTTATTCCGTTTGCGAAATAAGCAGGTGGCAGTTTCTTCGGGTGATAAGTTTATGGAATTATTAAGTACGCACCCTAATATGCTTAAACGTATTAAGCATTTATCGGAATTGAAAGGTTAAGATTGTCAGGCGGAATTGTTTCTATATGAAAACCAGAGTTTCTTTCTACACGTTAGGCTGCCGGCTTAATCAGTCTGAAACAGCGTCGATTCAGAATTCTTTTGAATCGCGCGGTTATCAGGTGGTTGATTTTGCTGAAGCGTCCGATATTGTGGTTATTAATACCTGCACGGTGACTGAGGGCGGGGATGCGGATACCCGGCATTTGGTTAATAAGGTCAACCGTCTTAATCCAGATGCCCGAATTGCCTTAGTGGGTTGTCAGGCTCAGGTTCAAAAGGAACAATTAGCCGGGTTGTCTAATGTGCGTTGGATCGTTGGCAATCAGCGTAAAATGGATTTAGTGAATGTTTTTGATGAATATCCGGATCCGCAACGCGCCCAGGTAGTGGCGCCGACGATTGAACGCGAACCTTTTACATTGCTCATTGCTTCCGTTGACCGCGGCCATACCCGTGCTAATATTAAAATTCAGGATGGATGTGATTTCTTCTGTTCATTTTGTGAAATTCCTTATGCCCGCGGCCGTGCCCGCAGCCGTGTATTTGAGGACATCTTATTAGAGGCTGATGCTTTGGTGACAGCAGGCCATAAAGAGTTGGTGCTGACGGGAATTAATATTGGTACCTATGCTTATGAAGGCAAACTGTTAATGGATGTTATTAATGCCTTGGAAAAGATTGAAGGGTTGGCGCGTATCCGCATTTCATCCATTGAACCGACGACAATTCCAATGGATATGTTTGAGCGTATGGGGCGGGGCAAGCTATGCCGGCATCTTCACATCCCATTACAAAGCGGGCATAATGATATTTTAAGCGCAATGAAGCGTAAGTATACGCTTGAGGAATTCAGTGTTTTTATTGAAACCGCTTTTGCAAAAGTTCCTAATATTTGTATTGGTACTGATGTGATTGTCGGGTTTCCCGGCGAGAGTGATGCTCATTTTAAACGCACTGTTGATTTCTTAAAACAGGCGCCTATTCATTATTTTCATGTTTTTAGTTATTCTCCCCGTCACTTAGCTAAAAGCCGTGTGATGGATGATATTCCCAATGCAGTTGTGTACAGCCGCAGTCAAGAGCTTCAGGAATTGTCGGCCCGCAAGCGAAAGCTTTATAATCAGTCGTTAACAGGGACTGTGCAGGATGTTCTTTTTGAAAAGGGCAAGGATGGCCTATGGCCTGGGCTGACCGATAATTATGTGCGGGTCAAAGCGTATTCCAGTACCAATATTAGAAATGAAATAATTCCTATGCGGATGATTTCTCTCGAAGGATCCTATATTTTAGGAGAGAGGGCATGATTGTATGACCCAGCAAAAGCCGTTAAAAGAGATCGCCGTTATTGTTGTTTTGGCTGCCCTTGGTGTTTTTTTGTGGCTGAAATTTGCTTTACCCCGCTTGGAGAATATTGATTTACGGGTTGATCAGTCGAAAGCCGTCAGCATTGCAAAAGAGTTCTTGGCAGTTAATTATCAAGTTAATACAGATGCGTATATGGCGGCGGCAGTTTCCGATGTTGATGGTGGTACGGACAGATATTTGCAGAAAACGATAGGTGTTGATGAGGCCAAACGCCTATTGTCAAGATTAAATTATGACATGTTTGTATGGGCTGTCCGTTTTTTTAGGGAAAAGCAAAAAGAAGACTATAAAGTTATCATCAGTGGCAAGACAGGTGAAGTGATTGCTTTTGACCACGCTATTGAAGATACAGCGCCCCGTCCGTTTGTGTCTAAGGAGGAGTCCCGCGGTATAGCAGAAGCAGAATTAAAACGCCGTTTCAGCTTCAATCCTTCTTTGCATGACATCCATCGGGAAGATGTTACCAAACGTGATAATCGTCAGGATTATACCTTTAGCTGGGAATTAAAGGATGTTGATATTCCTTGGGATAAAGAATTAGGCGGCGGAAATGCTAAGTTGATCACAACAGTGGTTGTTTCAGGTAAGGAAGTGTTAAGTTTCCGCAAGGCTGAGTTTGAAATTCCAGACGCGTTTAATAGGTATATTTCAAATCTAAAACAGACCGGACAAAGCTTAAGTCTTATTTTCCGTATCCTTTATTTAGTGCTGTTGACGCTTTCGATCATGATGGTGGTTAATTGGAAACATCATATGGCCCCGCGCGCTGTAAAGCCTTTCTATATCCGGGTGGGGATAATGATGTTCGTTGTGATGGTTGTTGAAACCTTAAGCGGTTATCAATATGTATTATTTACTTATTCGACGGCGCAGTCGTTTTCGAATCATCTTTTGAGGCAGTTTATTGATAGTCTTGTTAATCCTTTTTTTGTTGTTTTAGCTTTTATCTTGCCATCCTTAGCTGGAGAGTCACTGCGGCTTAAGGTTGACCCTGAAGGCCGGGATAAAAGTTTTTTAGCACCTGTGTTGTCCTCATTTTTTACCCGTTCGATTGCGGGGCAAATCCTGACGGGTTACGGGATTGCTTTTATTGTCCTTGGGGCTCAAGCTGTTATTTTTAATTTAGGATATCGTTATTGCGGGGTGTGGGATGAATTGTCTTGGCTGACCCAGGCAACGACCAATGTGTTTCCTGCATTGACGGCTTTATTAATTGGTCTCCATGCGTCATTTGCTGAAGAGACCATGTTCCGCCTTTTTGCGATTAATTTGTTTAGGAAGTATGGTAAGACAGCATTTTTCAGCGTATTCTTAAGCGCAGTAATATGGGGCTTCGGTCATACAGGCTATGAAATATTTCCTATGTGGTTTAGAGGTCTTGAAGTGACCTGTTTAGGGATTATTTTAGGTGTTGCGTATTTGCGGTATGGCCTGATTGCGGTTATCACGGCGCATTTTTTTATGGATGCTTTTTTAGCATCCCTGCCATATCTTCTAAATCCTGATATTTCCTTTAATTTCTATAGTGCTGTTTTTGTTATTTTGTTGCCGTTATTTTTTGCTGTTTTGGCATATTTTAGAAACAGGGTTGTCGAGCTAAGAGAGTGGAAGCCTCAGTTAAATGCCCAACAACAATTTAATTGCCGATTAATTGTGGAGTCTGGCCGATCTAAGTCTCTTGATGAACTGGAATTATTTAAAGAAGATCTTTTGCGTCACGGGTGGGATCCTGTTGTGGTTGAACGTGCTTTTTTGGAAGTAAAGGGGATTAAAGTATGAGTGAAGTTAAGAATGTATTAGGCGGCGCCTTACAGCCGTGTTGTAAATTTCCAATGACAGGTTTTTACAGGGATGGATCCTGCAACACCGGACCAGAGGATGTCGGCCGTCATGTGGTGTGCATTAGGTTAACGGATGAATTTTTGGAGTTTTCAAAAGACGCGGGTAATGATTTATCAACGCCAATTCCTGAATATGATTTTCCCGGGCTTATTTCTGGGGATCAGTGGTGTCTTTGCGCCCTGCGCTGGCAGGAAGCATTTGAAGCTGGTGCCGCGCCGGGAGTTATTTTAGAATCTACCCATATCTCTGCTCTTGAAGTGTTGAAACTTCAGGATTTAAAGAAACACGCAATAAGGGAGCCAAAATTCAATGACTAAGGGACGGCTTGAGGCGTTTTCAGACGGAGTAATTGCAATCATTATTACTATTATGGTCCTTGAATTTAAAGTTCCCCATGGTACGGATTGGGCGGCATTAAGGCCGGTGGTGCCTGTTTTTTTAAGCTACGTTTTAAGCTTTATTTATTTAGGTATTTATTGGAATAATCACCATCATTTGATTCAAACGGTTAAGCATGTTAATGGCAGTATTCTGTGGGCAAATTTACATTTATTGTTTTGGCTATCGCTGATTCCATTTTGTACCGCATGGATGGGGGAAAATCATTTTTATGGGCCTCCCGTAGCTATTTACGGGATGGTATTATTTTTTTCCGGCATAGCTTATTATATCCTCACCAGTGCCTTGATTGCCCGGCACGGTAAGGAATCGATATTAGCAATGGCCGTTGGCAATGAAGTTAAAGGCAGGGTTTCAGTGCTGCTTTACGCAATCGCAGTATGTTTTTCCTTTTTTTATACTCCGGTAGCTTACATAATTTATATCATAGTAGCTGTGATGTGGCTTGTTCCTGACCGGCGTATCGAAAAGGTCATTGAATCCCATAAAACATGAAGAAATACTTTTTTTGTGTATTGTTTTTATTTCTTTTTTCTGCTTCTGCGTTCTCGGTCACTAATGAAGAAGTGTCAATCTCGGCAAGTTTATGGACTATTCTTGAGCATTCAGTAGATCATTATATTGTTTATCAGGTTAACCCTGGGGATACATTGGATAAGATAGCTAAAGCACAGGGTACTACTATTGAATTTATCAGAAAGATTAATAAACTAAAAGACAGTCGTATTAAGGCAGGGCAGAAATTGTCTATTTGGAACGCGCCTTTTACTATTGAGATTAGTAAACCAAAGAATCGGCTGTATTTAAACGTCAATAATACGACGATCAAGGAATATCTAATATCAACAGGAAAAGCAGATTCGCTGACACCTTTAGGTGAATTTACGATCCAGTCGCGGTATCCTAATCCAACTTGGTTTCATAAAGGTGAAGTGGTTCCAGGCGGTACGCCGGAGAATTGGCTGGGGACACGCTGGCTTGGTTTTGATAAACCTAAATATGGTATTCACGGCACTATTTATCCGGAATTGATAGGCCAGTCTGTATCGGGGGGGTGTGTACGCATGAAAAATAGCGATATTGAAGAATTGTATCAATATATCCCTATCGGCACCAAGGTGACAATTATGGAGGATGATTAAGAATAATGAGAGCCCGGTATCATGTTGTTGCTTCAGCAGTGGTGGCGGTAGGATTTCAATCAGCCGTTAATTCATGGCCGGCCGCCTTGGGATGTTTCTTAAGCGGTGTGTTAATTGATTTAGACCATTATCTGGAATACTGTATTTTGCGCGGCAAATTTCCTTTTAGGTATAAAGAATTAGTGGAGTTCTGCTTATACGGCAAGGACAATAAGGTCTATTTGCTTTTTCATGCTTATGAATTTATCGTGATTCTTTGGGCGGGTATTTATTTCTTTCATTTGGGATCAATATGGATTGGAATTGCGCTGGGCTTAACGGTGCATATGATTTTTGACCAGTTTACGAATCCAATTAGGCCGTTGTTCTATTTCTTAACATTTCGATTTGCACAGAAATTCGAAAAGTCTAAATTATTGACGGAGGCATATTTATTGAAGGTGGCTAGTCATGACATGGGATAAGTCTGTTGAGGATAGTTTTAAGAAGCTCTTGGATAAAATACCAATCTTTTTAAGAAGCACGGCGGAGACGAAGGTTTTGAAAAGGGCGGAGCTTATTCTTGCTCAAGAAGGCCGAAGTCTAATAACTGAAAAAGATTTAGTGGACGCTTTTTTTAAAGAAACACCGTTTGGTTTTCACGGGCCTTTAAAGAATGATATGCAGGAGCTTGGTATTGATTACGCGCAATATGGGTATGAGAAATAAGGAGCTCTGCGGATGAAAGGATAGATGTTCCTGTTTTGGGGTGCGTTTTGGCATGTTGAGGGATCAGTTTGGGATTAAGTGGATGATTAATTTCGAAAAGTCTAAAAGTTAAAGAAGGGGCGCTTATGCGGTTTATATTGATGATTTTCTGTTTGCTATTAAGAGCATCGACGTTCTGCGCTGCTGATACGAAGGTGACGCTGCCGTCTTTTCCTGTAGATTTATTAAAAAAAGGCGGATATGTGGTCTTTTTGCGTCATGCGCGGCGTGATGAAGTGCCGTCTCAGTCTAAATTATGGGAATTGGACCGTAATTCAAGCTGTGAGCGGGGCGGTTCTTTAAATGCTTTGGGTGAATCAGAATCCCGCCGCATTGGCAAGGCCATTAAGGACAAAGGTATTCCTGCTGGTGAAGTTTTGGTAAGTCCTACCTGCCGGACCAAGCAGATGGGTCGGATTATTTTCGGCAATGGTTTTGTAATTAATAATGTAATTGCTCCGGAATGGACACGTAATGCTTCGCAAGCGGCTGAAGATGGCGCAGCCCTCAAGGCTATTTTGACTTCGCCCGTTGATGTTGGTGCTAATCGTTTCCTTATTTCCCATGGCAAACTTTTAACAAAAGAGGCTATTGGACAAGACATATCGCTCGATCAAACTGAGGCGGCTGTTTTTCGTCCAACTGTAAATAAAGAAGCAAAATCAGGCTTTGAGTTTTTGGGTGTTATTCGTTTGAATGATTGGGCAGAGCAATAAGAGTGTTATTGGCAAGCCGTAACTGCCTGCCCTTTCGATGAATTCCCAGTAGTCCCAGGAGGTGGGGGCATGGATAACGTATAAGAATTCTGTCCCAATTTTCCAGCAAATAATAAGCAGGATAAAGAAAAAAGGCGGGCGTCTAAGAAGGATAATTAAGATGCCCATGAGGATTTCTAAATATCCGACTGTTGCAATGAATACAGCAGGGTCAATTTCCGTCGGAATTAAATGCGCTGATTTAAAATGTTCAATTAGCATGGTCTTATGCTGAAATGCCCCATATCCGCCGTGGCCTATCAGCAGTAAACCAATCAGAATCTTTAAATATAAATAAATTTTATCTGCTGCCGTTTTATTGAAATCAGTTGGAATAATTTTTGCGAACCAATTCCCGGGGTAGCCGCTGCACAATAACAAGATAAGAGGAGCGCCGTAATTTCCGGCGCGTTCAAAGAATTCCCACCAGCCCATTCCCGCGGAGGGTCTCAGAAGTGCGGTAAAGATGCACCAGAATATCATGTAAAGTAAAACAGCCCTCATGGGGTATATTAAGATGATTAATCCTAACAGGATATCAATGGTACCCACAATAGGCATTAATTGAAAAGCAAGGTCCGGGGAAATAAAAAAGATTTTAAAAAAAGGTAGCCATCCAGGCTTGGTAATGATTCCCCATGCCCCATGGCCAATAAAACACAAAGCACATGAAGCTCTTAAAACCCAATGGATTGTTTGATTGTTCATTTATAGGTATAGTAGCACTAACAATGGCCATAATGGACTTAAATTAAAATTTACGATATACTTCTTTAACCTATTGCCAATGTATGAATAAAGGAGCCCTTATGAAAAATTTTCTTGTCATTATTGTCGTTCTGGCGACTGGGTTTGCCGTTTTTGTTAATTTCCGCCCGTCTGAGTTTAAGGTTTCAAGATCAACTCAAATTATGGCGCCCTCCGCTGTTGTTGTTGAACAAGTGAATAATTTTCATCTTTGGGAAAAGTGGTCTCCATGGGCCAAACTTGATCCTAATGCTAAAACGAGCTATGAAGGTCCCACGTTTGGAGTGGGTGCCAAATTTAATTGGTCAGGCAACAATAACGTTGGTGAGGGTAGTCAAACTATTGTTGAGAGCCGTCCCGATTTAATACGTATCCAATTAGATTTTATCAAGCCTTTTAAAGGCACGAGCATGTCGGAATTTGCCTTCCAAGAACATGGGAATTCAACTGAGGTTAGATGGTCTATATCCGGTCAGAATAATTTCATTGCCAAGGCTATGGGATTATTTATGGATTGTGATAAGTTTATGGGCGGTCAGTTTGAGCAGGGGTTGGCGAGTTTAAAGGCGGTTGTTGAGAAGAAATAGGGCCCTGTCCCTAATTAATTTAGGCATGAAAAAAGAAAGTTAGGATATTATGAAGAAAAAATCATCAAAAAATGCAGATAGTACAGCAGTCATAATCCAGATTCAAGAGCAGTTGGCTGCACTTGATCAGAAGTTCGATGCATTTATTAATAAATCATTAACTGATATTGCAGGTGTATTAGCGGCCCAGAAAGCATCGACGTCGCGTCCAGTGCAAGCGCCGCCGTCAGCGCCAATACTTCAGCCGCAACTGAGTAATGGCCGGCCTAAGTTTGCTATTGTTTGCTATCAATGCGGTAAAGATAGCGAACTTCCCTTTAAGCCTGCACATGGCCGTCCTGTCTATTGCCCAGAATGTTTTGCCATACGAAAAGCAGGGAATGCTCCTAAAACAAACAATGAAATAAAACCTCCCGCGCCAGTTCAGACGACAGTTGCAGTTAGAATGGCTGAACCGGCTGTTGCTAAAGTACAGAAGAAGGTGTTGGTAAAGAAAGTTGTAAAGAAAACTATAGCAAAGAAAGTAGCAAAAAAGAGTGCCAGAAAAAAAGAAAAATAAGGCACTGTCTCTAATTAACTCAGCAAAGAGACGATGAGCGAAAACCCTCGAGTACTCTAAATTTAAACGCAATGCCCATAAAATTCCCCCTTAACCTTATCGTCCATAAATCTCCTATTCACAGTAAAGGCATTTTTGCCAAGAGCGATATTGCCAAGGGCGCGCGGATCATCGAATATGTTGGAGAAAAGATCACTAATAAGGAGGCTGGGCGCAGGTTTGATGCGTCACAAGCTGTTCATAATAGCGATGAGTCCAACGGCGCAGTCTATGTGTTTGAGCTCAACAAACAATATTCGATTGATGGCAACGTGTCCTATAATACCGCCCGGCATATTAATCACTCTTGCGATCCGAACGCGAAGACGGACGTGATCCGTGGAAAGATCTGGATCATTGCTATCAGGGACATTTACGCGGGCGAGGAAATTACCTACAACTACGGTTATGATTTCAGCGACGACTATAAAACCCAGCCTTGCCGATGCGGTTCGGACAAATGTGCGGGTTTTATACTACATCGAAAATTATGGCCTCTATTAAAAGATGCGCTTGCCCGGGAGAAAATCAAAATAGGGGACAGTGCCCTATTCCCGCAATAATAGACGTAGCTTAATTTATACGCTATACTTTCAGCCTGTGAATAAATAAAAGGAGTTCTTAAGGATGGCATTTGAGAAAATTACCAGCGTTCAAAATCCGTTTATTAAAAAAGTTGTTCATCTGCGTGACCGGCGTGCCCGTCAGAAAGAGGACTTGACGATCGTTGAGGGTGTTAAAGAGGTGCAAACGGCTTGGGCTGCGTCCCAACGTTTGGCTTTTGAGCGGATTTATTTTTGTCCGGAGCTTTTTAAGGATGAGAACGGGCTGTTGAAAGAATGCGCTGCCTCGGGTGTCACGGTGTGTGAGACTACACTTGATGTTTTTGAGAAAATTACCTTTGGTGATCGACAGGAAGGGTTACTTGCCGTTTGCCGTATTCCACAGACTACACTTAAAAGTCTGAAGTTGGGCAAGAACCCTCTTTGTGTGGTGGTGGAATCGGTGGAGAAGCCAGGAAACTTAGGTGCGATTTTACGGACATGCGACGGTGCCAAAGCTGATGCGCTGATTGTTTGCGGCGGATTGACGGAGATTTATAATCCCAATACTGTCCGAGCAAGTCTTGGGGCGGCATTTACGGTGCCGGCGGTTGCGGCGACCAATGAGGAAGCGCTTGAGTTTTTAAGGTTGAATAAGATAAAAATTCTTGCTACGTTTCCTGATACTAAGAAATATTACACTGACAGTTCATTGGCTGGACCAGCGGCGATTATCTTGGGAAGCGAGCAGGATGGTTTAAGTGATTTTTGGAGCAAGAACGCTGATGAAAAAATCAAAATTCCTTTATTAGGGAAGGTGAATTCCTTAAATGTCGCGGTCTGTGCCGCGGTTGTAGTCTACGAGGCGCTTAGGCAGCGGAGAACGAAGAGAACGGAATAGGTTTAACCAGTCATTACCCCTGAAGTGGCGCAATAAAAGGGGGTATGTTATGAGAAATAAAAAATCAAAGCAAATACAAGATATTGTCGTTTTTCGTCCTAAAGGGACAAAAATGACTGTTGAGGTAAAATTAAAGGATGAAACTGTTTGGCTCACACAAGCTCAGATTGCGGTTCTTTTTGGAACTAAACTTCCAGCCATTACCAAACATTTACGCAATATATTTATATGAAAAGAGTTAGGTGATAAATCAGTATGTTCCATTTTGGAACATACTGCCCAAGATGGAAAGAATTATAAGATTCAGTATTATAATCTTGATGCCATTATTTCTATTGGATATAGGGTTAATTCTGTTCGCGTGACGCAATTTCGAATTTGGCCACCAGTGTTTTAAGGCAGCATCTGGTTCAAGGGTACACCGTCAATGTAAAGCGGCTTAAGGAGCAGGTAGATAATATAAAGCAACTTCAAAAAACTGTTGAAATGCTGGCGGATTTAAGCCAACGCAAAGCCTTGAGCAGTGATGAAGCAGCTGGCTTATTTGAAGTGATTAAGAGTTATAGCTATGCACTGGATGTTTTAGATGATTATGATCATGGCCGCATTGAAATTAAATCTGCCACAGCCAAAGAAAGTTATCAATTAACCTATGAGCAAGGTATAAATTTAATTGCTCAAATGAAACAAAAATTTGGTGCTGGCGCCATGCGTTTTCTGACGAAAATAAACGTATTGCCGCAGCTTTGTTTGTATGGTTTCTAGACCGTAACAAAATTCTTTATAAGAAGGATGGAAGTAAGCGTATTGCTGATAATGCCTTGGTTGCCATTACGCTTATGATTGCTGAAAGTCAACCTAAAGAAAAAGACATTATTACCGCTTTGGTGGTAAACTTGATTAATAAATTGAATTAGGGTTTGCTGACCGTTGCCTGCCTGCCGGTAGGCAGGGGTGCAGTAGTGTACGACTTTGATTGATTTTTTAGACAAGATTCATTCTAAATAAACCTAATATTAAGGGAGTATTATGGAAATGAATAAATTCGATAGGGTGGTGCAGAGAGTCAATGGATTGCTTAATTTGGGCGTAGGAATTGTGGTTGGGATTTTGGCCTTGTGTGCCATTTACGGTATTTTTAAAGTTAAAACGCGTAATCATTATCGTGCTGATATGGTAAATGTTAATGAGCAAACGAAAAAGGAAGAACGTTTAAATCTCGGTGCCTTTTCTCGAATCAAGGGTAAGTTTTATTTTATGAGCCCCCTTAATTCAAGTCAGAAGAAATTATTTATTTTATAATACTCAGGATGGGGTAACCTCATGGTTATTAGATAATCACAATAGTCTAATTATTAATAGTTATGAGCTGTCAGAAGCATTTGATGCAGATAAAGATGATGGATATAGCAGAGACATAAAATCAACTGCTGGTTTTATCTTTGTTCTTGCAAAAACAGATACTAATAACGATAAGATTATAAATGAAGAGGATGACAAAAGTATCGTATTTACAAGTTTTGATGGAAAGGGAATAATGGTTATTTTAGACGGGGTTAGTCGAGTGTTAGGTGTAAGACAACATAGTTCCGAGTCCGTAATAATCTTCTATGCACTTAAAGATAAGAATAAGGTTGTGGAGTTTAATTATAAAACAAGCGATACAATAAGAAATATAGAGATTGATTTAGCTATCAAAAAATAATGATTTAATAATCATGATCGTTCATTTAAGAATTTGACCGTTGAATGAGTGCGATTTGTTATAAGACTATGATAAATAATCATTTAAATAAGAAAATTTTTATCGAAACCTATGGCTGGCCATTGGCCACAATATAGACGCATCATGGAAGAGATGGTTGGGGCTGTGGTTGAGGTAATTTGATTTTGGCCTTCCCTGATCGATTAACCCAGAAAAGGACTTTTTTAAAGTTACACTTGAAATTAGTACTATTCTCCGCTTTTTAGGAAAATGCCCATTCCCCTTAAATGTCCATTAAATAGTGGACATTTAATGTTCACTCAATCCATAATGTTCACTGTTTAGTGAACATTGTTGAAAAGTGAACATTCCTGATCCCACCGTATAAATTATATACATTTGTTGATAAGTGATGACGTTTTCTACGGACTTCATTGTCAATTTTTGGTTGTTTCCTTTTATCCATATGATAAGATGTGAAACAAAATGTAACAGGAGAAATCTTATGAAAGACCTTGCTGAAACATTCACATCTGAAGATGTTGCTACATATTTGAAGATCCATCCCTATACCGTTCGCCGTCTTTGCCGTGAGAAGAAAATACCAGCTTTTCGCGTCGGTGGGCAGTGGCGTTTTAGGAAAGATGACATTGACCGTTGGTCGCGTTCGTATCCGTATGCCGAGCAAAAGGGGAAGAAGAGATGAGATTTAAGATATTTATCAGCAGTGTTCAGAAAGAATTCAAAAAGGAACGGGTCGCACTTAAAGATTATATTTATGGCGACCCATTGCTGAGTAAGTTTTTTGACGTATTTTTATTTGAAGATTTACCAGCATTAGATCGTCGATCTGATGAGGTTTATCTTGAAGAGGTGAGAGGTTGTAACATTTATCTTGGTTTGTTTGGAGATCAATATGGCGTTGAGGATCGTGAGGGGGTGTCTGCGACGCATAAAGAATTTCTTTTGGCAACAGAGATTGGTAAACCCCGCTTTATTTTTGTTAAAGGCGATGATGACCAAGCGCGTCATCCAAAGATGCGAGCTTTGATTAAGCTTGCTGGTGAGCAGTTAATCCGTCGTCGGTTTAGTAATCAACCAGAATTACATTCAGCCGTTTATGCAAGTTTAGTCCATCATCTTCTTATTTCGGGACAGATTCTTACGGGGCCATTTGATGCTACCATATGCCATAATGCGCTGATTGAGGATATTTCTGAAGATAAAATCCGTTGGTTCCTTACTCGTGCAAAGAATGCCCGTGATTATGCGTTGGCCGAGTCGACTCCGGTTGTTGATGTTTTGACGCATTTTTATCTTCTTGAACAGGGGAAGCCAAATCACGCGGCTATTTTACTTTTTGGGCATAAGCCTCAACGGTTTCTCATTACCTCTGAAGTTAAATGTTTGCATTTTCATGGTACGCAAAAATTAAAACCGATCCCGTCCTATCAAATTTATAAAGGCACTATCTTTGATCTGGTAGATCAGGCAGTCGATTTTGTTATGTCAAAGCTGAATCGTTCTGTGGGGACGCGTGCCCTTGGTCCTCAAGCGCCTGTTGAGTATGATATTCCGCAAGAAGTCGTTGCCGAGGGGATTGTTAATGCCATTGCCCATCGAAACTACACAAGTAATGCCAGTGTTGAAATTATGCTTTTCTCTGATCGTCTTGAGATCTGGAATCCGGGGACATTACCACCATCGTTGACCCTTGAAAGTTTGAAGAAAATCCACTCATCTCAGCCTGCCAATCCTTTGATTGCCCAACCGCTTTTCTTGGCAAAGTATATAGAAAAGGTTGGCACCGGAACAGTGGATATGTATGACCAGTGTCGCAAGGCAGGCATGAAACCACCAGAATTTAGACTGGATAATGGCTTTTTTATTTTGACGATATGGCGTAAAAAGACTGCAAAGAAGCCAGAGTCACAGCCAGAGTGGCAGCCAGAGTCACAGCCAGAGTCGATGATTGCCCGTGTATTATCTTTCCTGAAAGATCAACCCTTGGGTAAATTAGAAATATCCGTTAGGCTTGGTCAAAAAGAAGTTTCAGGGCATTTAAATAAGGTTATTCGCGATCTTCTAGCTAAGAAGGATATTGAGTTGACCATTCCCGACAAGCCCAATAGCCGTTTGCAGAAGTATCGTCTGACTAAAAAGGGCGAAGAATATTTAAAAGCTGGACGAAAGAGGTAGTAAATCTTGTCAGAAAAACTATATACTTTTTCTGACAAAATGATTATGAGATTATGGTATAAGACTTTGGAATTATGTAGGTTATAAGATTTTCGTACGAATGATGGGTTGGGAGTCATCACAGATTTTAAAAGGCAGTCTTTTTAGGACACAGATGAGAATAATAGCATTTGCCGACACACATACACAGCATCACAACCTAAAGCTTACTGATGGTGATGTGCTCATTTTTGCTGGGGATGGCGAATTTAGACATGTGTTTGATTTGATTCATTTTAATGACTGGTTAGCTACTCTTAAATATAAGCATATTGTCGTTATTTCTGGTAACCATGATTTCTATTGTGAACAGTATCCCAACGACGTTAAGGATTATTTAACTAATGCGGTGTACTTAAAAGATGATTCATATGTTCTACCCAATGGCATGACCATCTGGGGTTCACCCATGACGCCGACATTCTTAAACTGGGCATTCATGGAATCAGAGGAGAATTTAGACCAGTATCATTGGAGCAAGATTCCGAAGAATACGGATATACTTTTGACCCATGGTCCGGCATTTGGCCATCAGGACACTGCCCGTCCAGGCGGGGATCATTTAGGCAGTAAGACCTTGGCCAAGAGAATTGACAGTTTAAAGATCCCTTACGTCATTTGCGGCCATATCCATGGCGGGTATGGTGTTGAGAAAGCTAAGGATACGACGTATATCAACTGTTCAGTTTTAAATGAGGATTATAAGCTGGTGAATGAGCCAGTGGTTATTGACGTATAAGATTTGGCCAAATACTGATTATCATATCGCTCACATGAGCGAAATGATCAGTGGATTAAAGAATAGGACTAGGTCAAGAAAACGTGACGAAAAAGACAAAATCAAACGGTATCAAATCTTCTGTCTCTGGATGTTCTGAAGGGGGTGGTGCTCAGAATTTAGATAAAAGATACAGTAATAACATGTGTGTAAAAAATAGTTATTGACAATCATAACAAAATGCAGTATTCTTACGGTATGCAAATAAAACATGTACAGAATATTGCCGAGATTATCACAGGGTACACATTCCGGGACGCAATTATAGAGCATAAGGAAGGTTCCTTTTATGTTCTTCAAGCTAAGAATGTAACTGATCAATTAGTTCTCACTGAACAAACTCTCACCAAAATAAGATTAGAAACATCCCACACTAAGGCCTTTAGCCAAGACGGTGATGTGGTTATTAGTACGCGTGGTTCATTTAAGTCCGCTGTTGTAAGATCTTCCCAGAAAATTAGTGCATCTTCATCCGTTTATCTAATACGTCTAAGAAATGACTGCCAAGTGTTACCGGAATATTTAGCCATATATCTTAATTCGGCTCTAGGGCAGAAAGAAATTTCTCAAATTACCACTGGTGGCGCAATTAAATTAATCTTGAGAAAAGACCTGGAAGATATCAAGATCCCGGTTCTGTCACTTTTGAAGCAAAAGCAAATTATTACCCTCTACGAAAACATTAAACAACAAGAGCGTTTATTAATAAGAAGAAATGAGCTTCACAAGAATATTGTGAATGCTACTTTTCAACGATTGGTGAGGAGCTAAATATGGACGAAATTAAGAAATATTCACAAGAGGCATTAAATAAAGTCCTGTGGGCTGCGGCAGATTCGTCGCGCTCATCCGTTGATGCTGGCGTCTATAAAGATTATGTTCTTTCGATGCTATTTTTTAAGTATTTAAGCGATCTCTCCAAGAAACAGCATGAAAAGTATAAGGAGCGTTTTGGTAATGATGAAAAGCGTATCGCTGAAAAAATGAAATTGGACCGGTTTTATTTGCCACCTAAAACTTCTTTTGATTATATTTACCAAATTCACGAGCAAGACAATATAGGTGAAGAAATAAACAAAGCTTTGCATAGGATTGAAGACTCAAATAAGGAGAAGCTGGAAGGTGTTTTTAGCGTGGATTTCAATTCCGAAGCGGTGCTTGGTAAACAAGAACAGCGTAACAAAATGCTCCGGCATTTGATCCATGATTTTTACAAAATAGACCTGAGCGAGGTGGACGACGATATCATCGGAAATTCTTATATGTACATGATTGAGCAATTTGGCGTGGGTGCTGGAAAGAAGGCGGGGGAGTTCTTTACTGTCAAAACAGTAGCTTCTCTCGTGGCACGATTAGCTCAGCCAAAGCCGGGAGATCGGATTTGTGATCCAGCAATGGGAAGCGGTGGCTTGCTTTTATTAGCTGGGAATGAGATTGATAAGCAAGGATCAAAAAATTATGCTTTGTATGGACAGGAATCAACGGGAAGCACATATCAACTTGCGCGGATGAATATGTTTCTTCATGGGAAAGATTCAGCACGTTTAGAGTGGGGCGACACGTTAAATAATCCATTATTAGTAGAGAATGACAAGCTTATGCGATTTGACGTTGTAATTGCAAATCCCCCGTTTTCTTTAAAGAAATGGGGCGCTGAGAATGCTGAGCACGATAAGTACAAAAGGTTCTTTCGAGGTGTTCCGCCTAAAGATAAAGGTGATTTTGCGTTTGTTTCCCACATGGTTGAGGTAGCAAAGCCTAAGACTGGTCGAGTAGCAGTTATTGTCCCACATGGAGTGCTTTTTAGGGGAGGTGCAGAAGGAAAGATCCGTGAAGCGATGCTTAGAGAAAATATTATCGACGCGGTTATAGGGTTACCAGCTGGTTTATTTCAAACAACAGGTATTCCGGTTGCAGTTCTCGTCATTGATCGTTCTCGTGAAAAGGGCGGAGCCAATGAAACCAAAAAAGAAGTTCTTTTTATCGAAGCCTCAAAAGAATTTAAGCCGGGCAAAGCTCAGAACACGTTAACAGAGGAAAATATCCAAAAGATTTACTCCACCTTTGAAGGCCGTAAAGAGATCGAGAAGTTTTCACGGAAGGTAAAATTTGAGGAAATTGAGGAGAATGATTTTAATCTCAACATTACCCGGTATGTGGATACTTTTGAAGAGGAAGTAGAAGTAGACATCCAAGCTAATCTTAAAGAGCTGGCTGAGCTCAATCCGCAGCTTGAGAAGCTTGAGAAGGAAATGGAAAAATATTTGCAAGAACTGGGGTTAAAGAAATGACAACAATG